>JBEPWY010000246.1:0-5793 GCA_041642185.1 Marivirga sp. | reverse complement strand
CTCTGCAAACATATTTTCATTTTTAATGGCCGCTTTCTGAATGCTATCGATATGTGCTTCCGCCTCATTTTTAAACCTGCCATTCAATAAGTTGAGTGTCTCGATCTGGTATTGCTTTTCTTCTTCTGTAGCCCTGATCACCTCTCCCGGTGTTACCGTTGGAGAGCCTTGAGAGTTTAAGAAGGTATTAACACCAATAATTGGATACTCTCCTGTATGTTTCAACATCTCGTAGTATAAACTCTCTTCCTGAATTTTACCACGCTGGTACATAGTCTCCATTGCTCCTAAAACACCACCTCTTTCAGTAATCCTATCGAATTCGGTTAATACCGCTTCTTCCACTAAATCTGTCAGCTCTTCAATTATGAAAGATCCCTGAATAGGGTTTTCATTTTTGGCCAATCCCAACTCTTTATTAATAATCAGCTGAATGGCCATTGCCCTTCTTACTGAGTCTTCAGTTGGGGTAGTAATAGCCTCATCATAAGCGTTGGTATGCAATGAGTTACAGTTGTCATATATAGCGTATAATGCTTGCAAGGTTGTTCTGATGTCATTGAAGTTAATCTCCTGGGCATGCAAGGAACGGCCTGACGTTTGGATGTGATATTTCATCATCTGGGCACGGGCATTGGCACCATATTTCTGCTTCATCGCTTTTGACCAGATTTTTCTGGCTACACGGCCAATTACAGCATATTCAGGATCTACCCCATTGGAGAAGAAAAACGAAAGGTTAGGACCAAATTCGTTAATGTCCATACCCCTGCTCAGGTAATATTCCACATAAGTGAAACCATTGGCCAATGTAAAGGCTAATTGCGTGATTGGATTAGCGCCTGCCTCGGCTATGTGATAACCAGAGATGGAAACTGAATAAAAATTACGTACTTTTTCTGTGATGAAATACTCCTGCACATCACCCATTAATCTTAGAGCAAATTCTGTAGAAAAAATACAGGTATTCTGTGCCTGGTCTTCTTTTAATATATCGGCCTGTACTGTACCACGTACTGTGGCCAATGTATCCTTTTTAATCTTTTCATAAACATCTTTTGGAAGCACTTTATCTCCGGTAATTCCCAAAAGCATCAAACCGAGGCCGTCATGCCCTTCAGGTAATTTACCTTTGTAAGATGGTCTGTTACCTTTTTCAGCAAATATTTTCTCAACCTTCTGAGTAATCTCTTCTTCTAATCCATTTGCTTTGATATATTTCTCACATTGTTGATCGATGGCGGCATTCATAAAGAAACCTAACAACATAGGTGCCGGACCATTGATAGTCATGGAAACGGAAGTCATCACATGGGCCAGATCAAAGCCTGAATATAATTTTTTGGCATCATCCAGGCAGCAGATACTTACTCCTGCGTTACCTATTTTACCATAAATATCAGGACGGAGATCAGGATCGTTACCATACAATGTTACTGAATCAAATGCAGTAGAAAGCCTTTTAGCAGGCATATCTTTACTAAGGTAATGGAATCTTTTATTAGTTCTTTCCGGTCCGCCCTCTCCTGCAAACATACGGGTAGGATCTTCTCCCTCTCTTTTGAAAGGATAAATACCCGCTGCGTACGGAAATTCTCCAGGAACATTTTCCTGCAAACTCCAGCGTAATAAATCGCCCCAACTCCTATATTTAGGTAAGGATACTTTAGGGATTTGAGTATGCGCTAATGACTCAGTATGTGTTTCAATACTTAACTCTTTATCTCGTACTTTAAATTTATAAACAGGCTCGGTATATTTTTTCACCTTTTCATCCCATTCTTCAATTAAAAGCTTGTTTTTAGGGTCAAAATTCAGCTCTTCTTTAGCATAAGCTTCTTCAAGGCCTTTGATTAATCTGTCTTTATCCTCAATTTCAGAATCTTTCAAGGTATTGATAGACCTTCTGTAGCTATACAATTTATCGGCTACTACACTCTGTTGTGTCACCCACTCATCATAGCCACGGTTGTTTTCAGAAATTTCTGACAAATAACGTGTTCTGTTGGGCGGGATGATAAACACCTTTTCCGACATTTCATCCGTAATTTCAAAAGTGGATTTTAAATCAGCTCCTGATTTTTCAGCTACTTTATCAATTAATTGTTTATATAAAGCATTGGTACCGGGATCATTAAATTGAGAAGCAATGGTACCATAAACAGGCATATCATCTACTTTAGATTCCCAAAGGCCATGATTACGCTGGTACTGCTTTTTCACATCACGCAAAGCATCCAATGCACCGCGTTTATCAAATTTATTTAGCGCGATAATGTCGGCAAAATCCAACATATCTATCTTCTCTAATTGCGTGGCCGCACCATATTCGGGCGTCATTACATATAATGAAGCATCTGAATAATCTAAAATCTGAGTATCAGATTGGCCGATACCGGAAGTTTCCAATATTATCAGGTCAAATTTTGCTGCTTTTAATATGCTGACAGCATCTTTTACATACTTTGAGATAGATAAATTGCTCTGACGGGTAGCCAGTGAACGCATATAAACACGCTCATTATTAATGGCATTCATTCGGATCCTATCTCCTAAAAGTGCTCCTCCTGTCTTCCTTTTAGATGGATCGACAGATATAATCCCTATTTTTTTATCTTTAAAATCAATTAAAAACCTTCTTACCAGCTCATCTACAAGGGAAGATTTACCTGCTCCACCTGTACCGGTAATACCCAAAACAGGCACTTTAATTTCTTCTGATTTTTCCCTGATTTTTTTAAGCTCAATATTGCTTTCCTCAGGAAAATTTTCAGCTGCGGAGATCATTCTTGCAATAGATTTCACATCCTGCTGAGATACATGACCTACTTCACCGTTTAGATTATTGCCTAAAGGATAATCACTTTGTTTAACCAGGTCATTGATCATGCCTTGTAAACCCAGCTCTCTACCATCATCAGGCGCATAAATTCTGGTGATACCATAGTCATGCAATTCTTTAATCTCTTCAGGAAGAATTACTCCACCTCCGCCACCAAAGATCTTAATATGTCCGGCACCTTTTTCCTTTAATAAATCATGCATGTATTTAAAATACTCCGTATGCCCGCCCTGGTAGGAAGTCATGGCAATAGCTTGCGCATCTTCCTGGATAGCAGTGTTAACTACTTCTTCCACGCTTCTATCGTGGCCTAGGTGGATTACTTCGCAACCGGTGGACTGGATAATCCTACGCATGATATTGATAGCCGCATCATGGCCGTCAAATAAAGAGGCGGCTGTTACGATACGAACACTATATTTAGGTTTATAAGGAGCTACAGTTTGATGTGCAGACATATTTTTATTGCTTTTTAATTTAGATACGAAATTACAACATAAAAGATAAAGAATAAAGTAAGTTGGCAAACTATCATTCGTTAGGCAAATAAAAGATCGGATTAGGTCAATTTATTATAGATATAGGTCTAATTGAGGTAGGTTACTTTTTATTTAGCCACTTACCACTCTTTTAATTTTTCCAGCCCAAACAGTGATTTATATAATCAATTGTCTTTCTTCTGTAATTCTTGAGTGTGTCTTATGCTCTACTTTTACTCGAGTATAAATCAAGTCGATTTAGCTAAACAATTGTATAAATATAATAAATGAAAAACCTAAGTATAAACTTTATCATTTTGCTCTTTATTGGCATAGTGTATTCTTCATGCAGTAGTATGAACAAAACCCAAAAAGGGGCCGTGGTAGGAACTGCCGGAGGTGGCGCCATGGGAGCCATTATTGGTAAAGCCTCAGGTAATACGGCCATGGGAGCAATTATAGGTGCTGCAGTAGGTGGTACAACAGGAGCCATTATTGGCAATAAAATGGATAAGCAGGCCGAAGAAATTAAAAAAACTGTTCCTGATGCCAACGTACAGCGTGTTGGAGAAGGAATAATAGTAGAATTCAGCAGCAATGTGCTTTTTGGGTTTGACCAATCAGCCTTAACCTCTTCATCAAGAGCAAGTCTGGATAAACTGGTGATAGTTCTTAATGAATATTCTGACACCAATATAGAAGTTCAAGGACACACTGACAGCCGCGGGAGTACTGAATATAACAGAGATTTATCAGTGAAAAGAGCTGGTGCAGTATCAAATTATCTTACTACACGTGGGATTTCAGGTAGACGTGTGAGTATAAATGGATTTGGTGAATCAGTACCAAAATATGATAACGGTTCCAAAAGTGGTCGTGATCAAAACCGAAGAGTAGAGTTTCTTATCAGCGCCAACGAAAAAATGAAAGCTGAAGCGGAAAAGCAGTCAGGTAAATAAAAATACACCTAATCAATTTAAAACAAAAATATTATGAAATTTAAAATAATTTTATTGTCATTAAGCATAGTTCTTATTGGCTTTTACAGCGCGCAGGCACAAACCAGAATTGGTTTATTGGGTGGCGTAAATTTTCAAAATTTGAATGGCACCGACAGTGACGGCGACAAATTGGATAATGATTTGATGGTTGGTTTTCATGCGGGAGTTAATGTATTAATTCCTGTAGCCCCTGATTTCTATTTTAGCCCGGGTTTATTATTTTCAGTTAAAGGAGCCAGCGATGAGGCATTAGGTATTGTAGGTACCTATAAAATCAACTACCTGGAATTACCGCTTAATTTGGTATATAGAGCCAAGTTAGGCAACGGGCATATACTTTTGGGTTTTGGCCCTTATGCTGGCTATGCTATTGGTGGAAAAGTTAAATTTGAAGGAGATAATGATAGTTATGAGCGTGATATTGTGTTTCAAAATACTATTGAATCAGGTGATGGTGCGGAGGTATATTTAAAAAGATTTGATGCCGGAGCCAATATCTTTTTTGGTTATGAATTAGAGGCAGGCTTATTTTTCCAACTCAATACACAGCTTGGCTTACTTAATATTCATCCTGAAGATAAAAGAATGGCCAATGACGAGATGGTTGTGAAAAACACAGGATTTGGTATTTCTCTTGGGTACAGATTTTAAGAAAATTATCTTAAATTAAATATCTTAATATTCAATGTCTAATGCCTTCATTTATGTGATTCGCGAGACACGAACCCCGGCCAGGTAGATTAGATCTTTAATGCCACCCTTAAGTTAAAAACTTTTGGGAGGCATTTTTTATTTAATAAAACCTCCAAGGGTTTGAAACCCATGGAGGGTTCCCTAATTTTACAAAATCAAAAATAATTAAATACATTCATTTGTATCTATGCCTTGGTTCGTGTCTCACGAACCATTTCTAAAACTCATCTCGAATATCCTTCAAAAAATCGAATTCACAGATCCCTTTTTCATAAAATTTCGCAGATGAATATTTATATTCAGTAGGTTCTTGTGCGAGATTCCAACGTTCTGCCAATGGGTTATTATGAATATATTTCATTTTTTGATATAAAACTTGAGGAGTATAAAGATGAATTGCAAGTGAATCTCTTTGCCAAAATTCATGTTTTTTATTACTTGCATCAACTGAATAATCAGATAACTTATTAATGTCAGTATTAATCAATTTCTTTCTAAATTCATGTGCTGTAAATTTCAGGAAAGAACCCTGTGGTGTTTCTTTCCCATTCATCTTATTTATTCTCCAAATAAAGTGGACGTGATTTGGCATAATAACAAATGAAAAAACATCCACTAATCCTTTACTAGATAGATATTCGAGTGATTTAATAATAATATCTTTGAAAGAATCCTTTGCTAATAACCTTTGCCATTTGTTAATTGTAGCTGTCCAGAAGTAAATTTCCCCTCTCTCAATATAGCCTTTACGGAAATTTTCCAAGGGATTAATTGAGTT
>JBEPWY010000245.1:0-5820 GCA_041642185.1 Marivirga sp. | reverse complement strand
CCCCGAAAAATGCCTTATTTGGCAGATTTTGGGGTTTTAAATTCTCCTTAACAAGAGTTAAGAAACTGAAAATCACTCACTTAATTATATCCGAGAGAGGCCTATTTAGACCAACACCTTGAAGTATCATAGGTTTTATCTTTTCCATTCTTTCAATTTTAGTCTGCTCTCTTTTAGCGGTTTCAATATATTCAGCATATTCCTTTTGCTTAAAGGGCGTTAAATGTTCAAATGCGACATTTAATTTCCTGTCAGACTGAAGTGACGCACCTAGTACAGACGGAATTTGAACCTTACCAGTCTTTTCGGGTTTCCATTTTTTTCCTTGCTTCTCATTTTCAATGGCTTCCTGAATATATTCCATTATTTTATTTTCATCCATTTCCTCCAAAGAGGTAAATTGCCAATGTCTTAGTGCTTTGGTTTTTCCTTCCTGCGAATTAGATAAAACCTGGCAAGGATCATTTAAAAAAACACCATTGAAAAACCACAAGCTCACATAATTTTTAAAAGCGGCAAGAGATAATACGTTGCCATTATTAATGGTATAAACCTCCCCGCCCCATTTAGTGGTTCTTTCTAGCTCTGTTTGATTAATTATATTCCGAAGAAATTTCAATTCTTTTTCCCAGCGCTCTTTTTCCATGGACTTTAAATTTTCCCCCTGTTAGAATATTAATTTAGAGAAATTTACAAATAATTACAATCCTGCCAGAGCTAATCAACTTTTCTATGGAAAATCATTTTTTTCTAGTGCCCATCTCTTCTAATCTTTTAAGCCATTTCTCACGATAATTGTCTTTTGAAAGCCTGATGGGGCCGATTGAAGTAACTTTTACCTGTTTTACACCACAAAATTCCATTACCAATTTTTTCATGGCAAAGTTACTTGGTTGGCGATAAATTAATTTATAATACCATGCAGGCTGGTCCATGGTGCTAATAATATGGGCGGTTTTGCCAATGAAATATTTGTCCCACCAAACAGAACCCTCACGTTTTTTAAATGCAAATCCCGGCAGTAATACCCTGTCCAGGAATCCTTTCATAATAGCAGGTACAGATCCCCACCATACAGGATAAATCCATACTAAATGATCGGCCCGATTAATTTTATCCTGTGCATCCAGCAAATCAGGCTCCAGCTCTGTTCTTTTTCTATAACCATACTGCAGGTTAGGATTAAAATTGAGCTCTCGAATATTTATTTCCTTTACCTCTGCCCCGGAAGAAAGAGCTCCTTTTTTATAAGCTTCAGCTAAAGCAAAATTAAAACTTTCTTTATCAGGGTGTCCGTTGATGATGAGTATTTTCATTGTTGTTTCTTTATATCAAAAGTAGTAAGCTTTACTTCCTTAGAAAAAGGACATTTGTCCTGTAATTCATTATTAAAAATCTGCTCTTAGTCGGCTGAGATGCCGGGGAGTAATATTCAGAAAGGAAGCCAAATGCTTCAACGGAATATGTTCAATTAAATCGGATCGCTCAGTAAGCAATTTTTCATACCTTTCTTTGGCATCTAGTATTTGTAAGGATAGCATACGATTTTCAAGCTCAACATACTGTTGTTCTACTAAGATTTTAAAGACCTTCATCCATCCGAAATTATTCTCAACCAGATTATTGAGATCATCTTTCTTTATAATCTCTATTTCCATAGCAGTAAGGGACTGGATATTTTCATGGGTAGGTTTGCCTTCAATTAAGCTAGAGAGGGCAGTCATCAAATTATTACCAAATGTAAGGCAATAGGTTACTTCCTCTCCATTGGGTTTAGTGAAAAAGGAGCGCAGTATACCCGATCTAATAAAAACCACTTCTTTACAGATGCCACCTTCCCGAATAAGATACTCTCCTTTATTAATTTTTTCGGGTTTTATAGCCCCTTTTAGTAGTTGAAGATCCTCTTCATTAAGAATTTGAAGCGACTTAAAATAATCAAGCATTTTTGAAATTTAAGGTTACAGTTTGGTAGATTATAAAAATAGATAATATTCTTTTAGATATTTTTTCTAATAATGTGTCTTTCTTCAAATGTCTCCGTCATAGAGATGAATTTAAAAAAATATAAGATATGAAAAGGATACACATAATGCTGAACGTAAGTAATCTGTCTAATGCCAAAAAATTTTATAGTGCTCTGTTGGGAGTAAAACCTACTAAAGAAAAACCTGATTATTTGCAGTGGAAAATTGACAGCCCCGCTTTAAATTTAAGTATTAAAAGCCAGGTTGAAGAAAAATTGGGGGTAAATCATTTTGGAATTGAAGCGAGTTCCGAAGGCGAACTGCAAGCACTTTATCAAAATGCTAAAACCGCGAACTTAGCTATGGATGAAGAGGGATTAACAACATGTTGCTATGCAAAATCTCAAAAATCATGGGCTAAAGACGGCGACAATAATGAGTGGGAATTATTTACAACTTATGAAGATAGTCCACGCTATTACGAAAGTGCCGTATCATTAAAATAATTTTCTGATATTACGATAGATGAAAGAAGAGTGTAAAACAATATTTCCAGCTTATCTTCAATTTAAAGATGAATTAGGAAGATATATTCTGCAGCAAGTCAAATCCAAAGAAGTAGCTGAGGATTTGACTTCTCAGTTATCCCTTAAGATGTATGGAGTATGTGAAAAACTTCAGGAAGTGAGCAATATGCGTGCATGGTTGTACCGCGTAGCTTCCAATGTGGTAAACGATTATTTCCGGGAAGAGAAAAACAAACAAAAGCCATTGAACGAAATAGAGGCTGTTAATGATGAGAGCGATGATTTTATCAGTATTACAGTAGAAAATTGTTTAATTGAGCTTCTGGAAAGATTGCCTGAGAAATATAAGGAGGCAGTACGTTTGTCTGATCTGGAAGGAGTAAGCCAGAAGGAAATTGCTATAAGATTGAATATATCCTATTCCGCTGCCAAAATGCGGGTTCAAAGAGGAAGGGAACATCTGAAATCCATGTTTTATGACTGTTGTAGTGATGTAGTAAAATGTTAATCATCACCTATACTTGATTTGCTATAATTTTCGTGTCATGTATTAGGGAATTATCGGACTTCGACTATGGTCATATTAAAATATTTAATAACTCATTTTTTTAAGAAATGAATGCTCTTTTCTCATAATGAATAACACTCCTATACTTATTACTGCAGCAAAATAGCACCAGACCGATACAATATGTCCGGTATAAAATATTTCTGTTATCAATAAGGTGGCAAAAATTAGCGCTCCAATAATATTAACATATTTTACAGAGGAAATAAATGGAGAGATAACAATAGGTATAAAATAAAACACTCCTAAAATATAAGTACCGGTGTGTGGGTATTGAAGATTATAGCTGATATTACCTGAGCTGATATAGGCCTCTACCGGAAAATTTATCAGGCACCATGCCAGGTAAACTGAAACTATTGCTCCAATGACTAAAAAAGCGGATAGAATTTTTTTTCTCTTTTTATTTTTTTCTAGCCTCCAGAAAGAAAATGGTACCCATATGGGCCAAATTACCTGGGCAAAAACCAAAAATGTATAAACAAAGACAGTTTTGAAATTAGTAGAATCGGGATTTTTAAGTGATAGCCATACAAAACCTTCGCAAAACTGTTGTACAGCAAACAATAATGGAATCAGGGCAAAAGGAATTTGGCTTGGCTTTATAACAGATTTTACGGAAGCCGCCCCTCCTCCTAATAATACGGTACCTGTAACAAAACTTGCAGTTGCTGAAAAACACATTAATTTCTTTCTTTAGATATTGAAATAATTTAATTCCAAAGAAGAAAAACATACTTAGTTTTCACTGGTTTGGGATTGAGAAGATAAGTATTAACCTGAGTTTGATTTTACAAAACGTCATCCTCGCGCAGGCGGGGATCCATCCATTTCAACCAAAGGTTGAAATATCAATTTTCCAACAGTCTGATAATTTAAAACTTACCAATTATTATAACATTGATAGAGTTTTGCAAGTATCGTTAATGAAACGGAGTTTCATTTCAATAGATCCCCACCTGCGTGGGAATAGCCTGCCCCGCCATTTAAGCGGGGACGACTATCATTATTATCCTTCCTCTTTAACTAGCTAAAAACCAAATATAATTCTAAAATTAGAATTGTCAATTGTGGAAGCTAGCTTACGATAACGTCCAAATGTAATTTTAAGATAATTTATAATTCGAACTTAGTTAATTATTTAATCTTCTATAATTATCGAACGCTGTTAGTTCTCACAAGTTAAGCGATAGGGGTATTTTGATTTTAGCTTTCACTAATTTCAGGTCTTTCTTTTTGAAAGCTGTAAATTAAATATACTAAAGATGGAATAATAAATACACCACCAATCAACAAGGCCCAGCCTAATGCTTCAATTGATTTAGCTGGTGCGGCATTATTGTACAAAGAGAGATTATTACCTCCTTCTATCACAATAAAATCCGGGAAATAGTGGAAGCCAAGGGCAAAAAGAATCATGCTTATCTGAAAGCCCGCAATTAAACGCGTATGCACCTTTTTGTTTTGTCCGAGGAAGTACCATAATAAAGCAAGTGAGGCTGTGGCTAAGACCAAAATTATTAAAGTAACAGGCTTAGTCACCAAATCCCTCATCAGGGAAATGCCATCCAGTTCTGCTGCCAAAATGCGGGTTCAAAGAGGAAGGGAACATCTGAAACCCATGTTCTATGACTGCTGTAAAGGAGTTAATGATATTTAATCCGGTTGTTGCATTATTATAAAAAGCACATCTGGTTCGTAGAAAAAGATTGAAAATTCTTGTTTGGATGTAAAAAGAAGAGTGAAGGATGTGAGTAGCTTACATCAAAATTTTAAGATTGCTGTAATCATATTACCTAAGCAGCTATTCGATTTTCACTGAAAACAATAGAAAAAGTAGCCCCGGGATTTGAACTGATTGATAAATTGCCATTGATTTGTCGAGTAAGCGTTCTCACTAATTTTAAGCCTAAGGATTTCGACTTTTCTATATCCATATCTTTAGCCAAACCTTTTCCTGTGTCGCTAATGGTAAGGGTATAATTACCTGAAATATCTCTTAACAATTGAATGCTAATTTGCCCTCGTTCCATATCCTCGAAAGCATATTTAAGTGCATTGGATAATAACTCATTGGTAATTAGACCCAATGGAACGGCAGTATCTATATCCAAATTGATATCCTCAGATTCAATCACCACATTAATATCCTTTTCGGAATTATAGGTTTGGGTTAGGAAATCACTAAGCTGACGCATATAATCATTCATATTAATGCGGGCTAAATTATCGTATTGATAGAGTTTTTCATGAATAAGAGCCATCGTTTTTACCCGACTTTGGCTCTCTTTCATTGCGTCAATTGTTTTGCTATCGCTCAAGGTGCGGGTTTGCATGCTTAATAAACTGGAGATAATCTGAAGATTGTTTTTAACACGATGATGAATCTCTTTTAATAGCATTTCTTTTTCCTTATTCTGCTCCTCAATCTCTGTGTTTTTAGCAGCCAATGCTTTATTTGCTTTTTGCTTTACTCTGGATCTATAGAAAAATATAAAAGCTATAATTAAAACAAGTGCCAGACCCACCAGGCTCAGGTAAATCTGACTTTGCTGTTTGGAAGCTTTTAAGGTTTGAATTTCTTTGTTTTGCTCTAGTGCAGCAATAGACTGGTCTTTCTTTTCCGTTTCGTACTCTGTTTGTATTTTGGCTATCTGCTCAGTTTTTGTTTTGTTATAGACACTATCTTCATATTGTTTATGGAGTTGGAAATAATCAAGTGCAGTTTGGTAATTACCTTGATCCTGACTACTCTCAG
>JBEPWY010000244.1:0-5837 GCA_041642185.1 Marivirga sp. | reverse complement strand
CCATCTGATTTACCGAAGAAGCTGCTGACATCAGGAAAAATATAAAATGCTCCCGTAGGCACATTTGTTATTACTCCCGGCATTTGGTTTAGTAATTCCAGCATCATATCTCTACGCTTAAGATAGATTTTGGTCATCTCAAAGCTGGGTGTCAAATCTTCTGTGATAGCAGCCAAAGCAGCACGTTGTGAAATGGATGAGTTTCCGGAAGTAATTTGCCCCTGTATTTTGGTGGCTGCTTTTGCAATCGGAAGTGGAGCGGATATATAACCTACTCGCCAGCCTGTCATGGCGAAACCTTTAGAAAAGCCATTTACTGTAATGGTTCTTTCCGCCATTCCGGGAAAAGAACCTATACTGACATGACCTTCGGTTCCGAAATTGATATGTTCATAAATTTCATCTGATATAACCAATAGGTTTTCATGTGCTTTTACAACCTCTGCAATACCTTCTAATTCCGCTTTACTAAATACGCTTCCGGTAGGATTACAAGGAGATGAATATAAAATAGCTTTTGTTTTAGGCGTGATAGCAGCTTTTAATTGTTCTGCGCTTGGCTTAAAATCATTTTCAATAGTGCCCGTTACAAAAACAGGAGTAGCTTCAGCCAGTTTAATCAGCTCAGCATAACTTACCCAGTAGGGCGCAAATACAATAACCTCATCTCCAGGGTTCAGTAATGCCATCATTATATTTGCCAGAGATTGTTTAGCGCCGTTGGATACAACAATCTGCTCGGCAGAACTGGGTATATTATTCTCCTTTTGCAATTTTGCAGCAATCGCTTCACGTAAATCCAGGTAGCCGGAAACAGGCGGGTAGGCAAAATATTTCCCGCTATCAATGGCTGTTTTAGCTGCATCTTGTATGTGCTGTGGTGTTTTAAAGTCGGGTTCGCCAAGGCTAAGACTGATTATATCAATCCCTTGTGATTTTAATTCCCTTGCTTTGGCAGCCATGGCTAAAGTGGCTGATTCAGACATATTATTGATACGATCGCTTAATGAGTAGTTCATGTTTATTATCTTAATGCGCTAAAATTAAGTATTTAGAATATGATGTGCTAATGTATTTATGTTTTCACTATAAAAGAAAAAGCCCCGGTTAAACAGAGGCTTTAAATATTACTAATGGAAATGATTTATGCAATGTTGGTATAAACCGCCTGCACATCATCATCCTCCTCAATTTTATCAATCAATTTCTCAATATCTGCCAGTTGTTCCTCTGTAAATTCTACAGGAGTTGTGGCAAATCTTTTTAAAGAAGCACTTGAAACGTCAATATTGAGTTCTTCCAATTTTTTTGATAAGGTGCCGAAATTAGTGTAATCACCATAAACATATAATTTACCGTCATTTTCCTCAATTTCTTCCATACCGGCGTCAATTAATTCCAATTCAAGTTCTTCTATGTCCATTTCCTCAGTTTTCTCAAATTCGAATACAGCAGTTCTTGAGAACATAAATTCCAATGCGCCATTCGGCACTAAAGCCGCTCCTACCTTATCTTTATTAAAGTAAGACTTGATATTAGCAACCACTCTATTGTTGTTGTCGGTAGCACACTCAATAAATATCAGTACACCATGTGGTCCTTTGCCTTCAAAAGTAACTTCAATATAATCCTCGGCATCAGCCCCTGTAGCTCTTTTAATAGCCGCATCGATGTTATCTTTTGGCATGTTCTGTGCCTTAGCATTCTGAATGGCAGTCCGCAAAGAGGCATTCATTTCCGGATCAGGACCTCCTTCTTTGGCTGCCATGGTGATTGTTTTACCCAGCCTTGGAAACAACCTGGACATTTTATCCCATCTTTTTTCCTTGGCCGCTCTGCGATATTCAAATGCTCTTCCCATAATTAGCGTTTATTTTATTGCAAAAATAAAAATTGTAAGCGAACTAAATACATATAATGAAAGATTTGTTGCATGTATTTAATTGCGCTGTTGAAGAAGAAGTTTGGAAAATCGGTAAAATTCAATTGTTATTGTATTTATTGATTGGGAAAAGATAGCTCTTATGAAGCTCTTATTGATCTACCACGTCTTTAGTAATTTCATGATTGATAGTTGAGTAAAACAATGTTCTATCGTACCCACCCCAATTTCCTGTTGGAGGCATAAAGTTCAAATAGTATTCAACTACCCCTATTTTCTCTAATGAATCAATTCGTTTCGTTTCAACTTCATATTTTGATTGAATTAGATAGTTGTCGTAATGGATTATTCTAAATTCCCATTCATCGCTGGATGTTGAATCTACATCTACAAAATACATACTATCAATTGGCACATCCAAATTGGTTAAATATTCCTTGATTTTATTAATTGCCTGTGAAAATTCATTATTTGTTGAATTAAGCTCCGAAAGTTTAGGGTCTTTAACCATTAAATGTTCTCCCCTGCTTATTGAATTGTTCGGAGAGTCACAAGCAATCAAAATTAGAATTATATATAGTACCATTAAAACATGTCTCATCTTCTCATACTCCTTAACATTAGGCTAAAATGCGTTTACAACACTTAGCTAATAAAATACTAAAGTAGCGCGGCTTAACCACTCCTACAACTGATTTAATAATTGAATGACCGAGTTAAAAATAATAATGGGAGCAAAATAATTAAATGAACTTGAAAGATAATTCTTACTCAATGCTTTATTAATAGTCTTTAATACCATCATTTCCATTTAATAAATTTCACTTTGTATATTCGTATCTTCAGGAATTACTAAATCCTTGGATATACTATAACTTAAACTGAAAAATGATATTCCAGTAGTGAGCTTGAAAGAAGTGCCGAGGATAATGCTATTTTTAAAGGATCAATCTCTCTGGAAAACAATGGAGGCTTCGCTTCCTTGCAATATCATTTTCCTACAAAAAATATTGAGGGGAACAAAAAAGCCTCATTTTGTTAAAAGGTGATGGAAAGGCCTATCAATTCAGAGTGAAATCCAGCCTAAGGGATAAAGCTTCCTACATATATACTTTCAAAACTACCGGGGACTGGGAAACCGTGGAGGTTCCGCTAAAAGAAATGAAACCTGTGTTTCGTGGGAGAAAATTAGAGCTTCCCAACTTTTCTACCGATGTAATTCAGGAAATAAGGTTTTTGATCGGTAATGATAAGACAGAAGACTTTCGGTTGGAAATTAACAAGATAGAGCTTGAATAATATTCTGATTCAGAATTAGCTTTTGCTTAACATTCCTATCATGGACTAATTAATTTCTACTTAATAAAATTGCTTAAATACCACTATTATTTAGATCCCACCTCTTCTTACGCTCAATTTTCTCTTCGAATATTTCAATAAAATATATACAAATAGTAAGAATGCATGTATATTGTCGAACCAAATTCATAAAAAACTATGATCTAAAAATTGATCTATGGCGACAGAAGTAATTAAAATCAGCAAACAAGCTGAAAGCACAGGGCTTTATCTTACAGATAATGAAGGGCATGCAGGTAATAATTCCATTACCACCAAAGTAAAGGCAGGTGATACTGTGACCTGGCAATTGAAGCCGAATGGTGGAATTGATCAAATTACGGGTATCACTGAGAAATCTAAGAGTGGTAATGTTAATGTATTTAGTACACCACCAGTACCTATCAACCCACAAGATCCTAAATCTCCATGGCAAGGGGTGATAAAACAGGATGCAAAAGGCACTGAAGCTTACAGTATAGAATATATGATCAAAGGAGTGAGCTTTACTGATGACCCTGATATTGAGGTGGATGATGATAAAGCAGGTGAAAACTAAGAGCACTTTTCAATATATTAAACTAACCAAAGCCTTATTAATAGTATGCTTTGGTTTTTTTTCTCATTTAAATTTATTTTCTCAAACGGAACAAATAACAGATAGCTTAATCAGGCTTTCTGAACAAAAGAGTATCTCAGATTCATTACGACTAGAAGTCCTGGAAGAAATCGCAAAAAATCAAACCCTAAATCCCGAATTACGACTCCAATATACTCGGAAAATTCATGAAATAGCTTCTCAAAAAGAGGATACCTTCTGGTTATACAAAGCCTCACTTCGTTTTGGTCATACTTTTAAAAAAACGGGAGACCTTGATAAAGCACTTGAAAATTATTTTAATGCGGTTAACTACGCACAAATATTAAAAAATGAAAGAAGAGAGGCGATTGCTTATAGTGGTCTGGGAACTGTTTACAAGATAATTGAGAATTACTCTAAGTCCCTTTATTTTTTTAATAAAGGAATAGCATTATTAAGAAAGGTAAATGATGTGAAAGGATTGGCAGGTAGTTTAACCAATACCGGAGAGCTTTATAAAATCAACAGAGACTACGATAGCGCCTTTCTATATTTTAAAGAAGCTCGTCATATTTATGATAGCCTTGATTTCAGTTTAGGAATAGCTTACAATACAGGTAATATTGGCCTCTTGTATGCTGAACTAAATCAACCAGAAAAAGCAAGGGAAAATATGGAACAAGCCATCTCTATTTTAACGGAGCTCGAAGACTATTACCCGATTGCTTTCTACGAGTTGAGTCTAGCAGATATTTATGCAAAGAAAGGGGATATTGAGCTCTCACTTAATTATTGCCTCCATAGTTTAAAAATTGCCTTGGATCATAGATTAAAAGAACAAATCCGAGATGCCAATCTTAAACTTTCTGAACTATATGCAAATCAAAATAAGTTTCAGAAAGCCTATTATCATCAAAATCAATACCTTATCTACAGAGATAGTATTAACAATGAAGCCACTATTCGTAAAATGGCTGAACTGCAAACTGAGTATGAAGTTTCCCAAAAACAGTTAGAAGTGAATCTCCTCGAAAAACAGCAAAAACAGCAAAATATTATTTTCATTGCTTTAATAATTATTATACTGCTAATGGCTTTCTTAGTATTCCTTTACTATAGGAATTTCAAACGCAAACAAACCCTTAACCTTATTATTACTAAAAGAAAAGAAGAAGTTGAGGCCCAGCGAGATCAGCTGGTGGCTATGAATGAAACAAAAGAGAAGTTTTTATCCGTTGTATCACATGATTTGTTAGGCCCTGTCAATTCTTTCAAAGGCTTATCCACTATAATGAAAGCCTCCATAGAGTCGAACAATACTGAAGACCTACTATACATTCATAAGCTATTTGATAATTCAGTTAATAATCTCTCTTCCTTGCTCAGCAACCTGCTCGATTGGTCTGTAACACAAAAAGGCGCTATTCCTTATATTCCCGAGAGAATTGTTTTATTCAATTTGGTCAACGAGTTACTGGACTTATTCTCTAACATGGCAAAAACTAAGGACATTAACTTAAAATCTACTGTGGATAATGAGGCGATAATTTGGGCAGACATCAACAGCGTAAAAACTATTTTAAGAAACCTTGTAAGTAATGCCATCAAATTTACCAATGCAAATGGCGAAATAACTATTTCAGCTGCTCAAAATAATGAGGTGCTTGCCATACATGTAACAGATACCGGTATAGGAATGCCTCAGGAGAAGATCGACAACCTGCTTGCATCCGACAATTATAATAGAAGTGCTGGCACAAAAGGCGAAGGTGGAATAGGACTTGGATTACAGTTGGTAAAAGAGTTTGTAGAAATGAACAAAGGCATTATAGCTATTGAAAGTAAGGAAAGCGTGGGCACCACGATTACAGTCTTTTTACCAATAAATGAACAAAATTTGCTATAAAACACTTTTTTTTTAAATGTGAATAATTTTTAAATTAACACTTCAAATTAGAAAATTATGGAAAAAGGATATGCAACAGAAAATCAAAATCACCTAACGCCGGTCCTATGAAAAGCTTTAAGAATGCCAGC
>JBEPWY010000243.1:0-5841 GCA_041642185.1 Marivirga sp. | reverse complement strand
ATCCCTTTTATTCATCTTCCTGAAATCAACTTCCAGTTGTATACTATCCAAATCAAATTGTCCTGCTAAACTTTCTTCAATATTAAAATTTAAATAGGCAAGGCTGTCTTCGAAAACATAATTCGCAGAATCATCCGGTGCATTAATTCTTTCAAAAGGTATCATTAAGTTCTGGTTGACAAATTTCTCCACAGTAAAAATCACTTCAACCTCTACAGGATTTCTGTTTACCAGACTGGATCCAAAAGTTGGGAATTCTATTTCCTCTTTATAATTTTTATTAATATCTGTTTTGGCAATTTCTATTACAATTACATCAGGTATGTTTTGAATAAATCTTGCGGGGCCTTTAAATTCAGCAGAATCAACAGAGGTTTTTATTGAAGAAGTGATTCTGAAGTTTTTTCTCAGGTTAATATTACCACTGTCAATCTCTATTTTTGCTTTTTTAGATAGAATGGTGTCAATTTCAATTTTTATACGCTCCGTTTCAACAAAATTTAATTGAAGTTCGGTGATTTCATCTGTAACAAGTGGATAAAGGGAAGAGCCTAAAATAAAGCGATTATTTGCAGGGTCTGTTAGGGGGATTTCAATAGGGTCAACATTAAACCATAATGTTTTTCTTAGTAAATTCCACCCGCCTCCTGTTACATTTATTCTTACTTCGTCGGGTAACTCTTCTACTGCAACATACACTGAGTCAGTATAAGCGAATTTCACAGGATAACTTATACTGGTAGTGTAGCTATCATTAAGCGCATTAAAAAACCAAAAAGTGGTAGCCGTGACTATGCACAAAACTACCACTTTTAAAGTTTCATTTGAGTTGGGCAGAAAGGTGTTACTCAGCCCATCCAATATTTTATCTATAATTTTCAAATATTTCTACAAATATTATTTGCCTTGAAGTTTTTTACTTTGCTCTAACGAAATTGATGATTTTTCAAAAGTAAGTTTCGTTCCTTTGTCAACTTCTAACGTTATTTTATCGTCATCAATGCTGAAGATCTTACCATGCATTCCACCAATAGTCACTACATTATCACCTTTTTTGATGTCTTCCACAAACTTTTTGTGATCTTTTTGTTTTTTCTGTTGAGGACGAATCATAAAGAAGTAAAAAATCAATATAATTCCACCAAAAAGGAGAAGCTGGCTAATCCAACCACTATCGCCACTGCCGGTTTCGGCCTGAGCAAAAATTAATTCTATCATTTAATTTGTATTTATTGTTTTACCGGTCCTGCTTCTGTAGGTTCTGCTTTAGGCTCTACAAATGCTTTTATTGTTAAATTGTTAGTGGTAGGCCAGGTGTTAGCTGTAATTCTCACTACTTTATTATCCTGGTTTTTCTTCCCTCTTGAATTATATTTTACTTCAATCTCTCCTGATTCACCTGGAGCGATTGGCTCCTCAGTGTAAGATGGAACTGTACATCCACAAGAAGAAGAAGCATTTGAAATAATTAATGGAGCATCTCCTGTGTTTTTAAATGTGAATACTTTGGTTACTACATCACCTTCTTTAATGGTGCCAAAATCATGCTCTTTTTCACTAAAAGTCATTGTAGGAACAGGTCCTTCTGGTTTCTCAGCAGGAGCTTTAACTTCTGAAACAGGTTGAACTGTACTTTCTGAGTCATTTACAGGTGAGGCTTGTGAAACTCCGCCACCTTCCAAAGCTGTTATTCTTCTTTCTAAATCTGTAACTCTTTTTTCTAAATCTCCATTTGAACAGGCGCTAAAGAAAACACCTGATGCAATGAATAATAAGCTATAAACTATTTTTTTCATTTTCATTTATTGTTTAATTGAACTTTAATTATTTAATATTATTCTTCTTTTTGCTTAATCTGGCCTAAAAGCTCATCCACATCTGTTAGTAATTGTTCGGCTTTTAATTTAGCAGAGTTAATTACTTTTTCTCCGTCACTTCTGGCAACACTTAAGCCCAATTCTTTGCCTTCTGAGATGTCATTCAACAAATCCTCCAACATTTCCTTGTATTTAGCCAGTCTGTAAGAAAGTTTATCCCTGGTATTGACGCCTTTGTCTGGTGCATATAAAATACCAAATGCCGCGCCTAATGCCGCGCCAGTTATTAACATTAATAAATTACTACCTCCTTTGCTCATAATAATCGAATTTAATTATGTAAATATATGAGTGTCTGATTAATCAGACAAACTAATGATGCAATATAAGTATACAATTTGTAAAAGATTTTAATTCCTTCTTTTTAGAAAATAACAAACCAACATTTTATTTGTTGTCAATTAATCCTCTTCCACTTTTCTTTATTTTGCCCTCAGCTTCCAGTTCAACAGAAATTTTATCCAACATTCCATTCACAAATATTTTACTCTTTTGCGTACTGTAGTTTTTAGAAAGGTCAATATACTCATTAATTGATACTTTAACAGGAATACTGCTGAAATTCATCATCTCACAAACTGCCATTTTCAAAATAATCATATCAATGGAAGCGATTCTTTCTGTGGCCCAGTTCTTTGTGTACTTAGAAACCAACTCTTCATATTCCTCATTATTTTCCAATGTGCGATCAAACAGCTTTTTGAAAAATTCACTATCGTCCTCCCAATTGGCAGAAAGTTCAATTAACTCAACATGCTCAGAATCTTCTTTTAAAGATTTTATTGTTTTCTTTAACATGGATTTCAATGCTGATTTGTTCTCAGCCCAATATAAATCCCTTTCCTCCATGTGTTTGGCAAGTGTTTCGTTCTTAAATACTACCTGCTTAATAATCTGGTCGATAACAGCCACGTCATCTTCAAAAGAAGGACTGTTTTTTAATAAGTATTCCTGATAAAAATCTGCTTTCTTTAGAATATCTCTATACCACTGGCGAACATTTAATTTTTCGTCTTCCCACGAAGTGCCATGTCTCACGAATTCTTTATGAAGGTCGTCATTTTCCTTAAAAATCTTTATGGCCTTATTCCTGTATAAATTCAATTCGCTATCAAAAACCTGTTTACCGGTTTCCACCAAGCGCTTTTTGCGAAGTTCAAGGTCTTCTTTTGATAGTTCCGCAAATTCTATGGTTAATTGAATGATCAGGTAATAGTTTTCCAGTAGGGTATCTACGGCCTCAATCATATTTTTCCTGATAAAAACATGGTCTTTCTTGACCATATTTTGGAAATAGTCGATGGCCTGACTAACTGATTTTCTTATTTCAGGAGAGCTTTCAAATTCTTCTTTTATATGGTTCTGCTGATAATTATTTTTAAATAAATCTTTAGCAATTTTGGAGTCTCTGCTCAATTGTTCTTTGTTTTGCACCTCCATTGAGTTTAAATCGGGTGCAAAGTAATCTTCAATAAATGATTGAGCCAATTCATAATCCGCTTCTTCACATTTTTGAACCGCATACAATGATTGCATGGCTTTTATTCTTAAAGATCTTCTGTTCAGCATAGTCAGTAATAAAAAGAACGTACGTAAAAGGAATGTTTCCATCCCTTTTACAAAATTAATAATTAAGGCTTAATAAGCCAATTTTACTTTTCCCATATCAGCAATTCGCTTATCGGAGATGTCTAAAGCCGCCTGATGTGGAGTTATGTTTTCGTTTTCTGCTTTAGTTAAAATCTCAGTACATTTATCGTAGATTTTTTCTGTTTGTTCCAATGCAAGCTCCTTATTGTAGTTGCCCATTAATTCAGGGAAAATATTAATGATACCGCCTGCATTCACCAAAAAGTCAGGAGCATAAAAAATACCTTTCTTAAGCAAAAGATTTCCGTGCTTCACTTCGTCCTTTAACTGATTATTGGCGGCGCCTACAATTACATTAGCCTTAATTCTTGAAATAGTATCGTCATTAATAGTCGCTCCCATTGCACAAGGAGCATAAATGTCAGCATCAATATCATAAATCATTTCAGGATTTACTACCGTAACATCATGTTTATCAGTCACTCGTTTGATGTTGCTTTCGTTAATATCTGCTATAGTAACCTGCGCACCTTCTTTAAGAAGAAAATCAACAAGGTAATGCCCAACCTGGCCAACTCCCTGCACAGAAATTTTCTTTCCCTGCAAGCTATCAATACCATAAGCTTTGTTTACTGTTGCCTTCATGCCCATATAAACACCATAAGCTGTTACAGGTGAAGGGTCACCACTTCCATTCATTGATTCGGGAAGTCCCATAACATGATCAGTTTCATAAGATAAATGTACCATGTCAGAGGTGCTCATATTCATGTCTTCAGCAGTAATATATCTACCGCTCAGGCTATCTACAAATCGTCCGAATCTTCTTAGAAAAGCTTCGTTTTTTAATTTTTTAGCATCACCAATTATAACTGCTTTACCTCCGCCTAAATTCAAACCTGAAATTGCAGCTTTATACGTCATTCCTCTTGATAAGCGAAGTACATCAATCAGGGCCTCCTGATCTGAAGCATAGCTCCACATTCGTGTACCGCCCAAGGCAGGTCCTAAAACTGTATTGTGAATGGCAATAATGGCTTTTAAGCCTGTAGGTTCGTCATAGCAATATACTACCTGCTCATGACCCATTTTTGAAATCTCATTGAAAGAAGAAAATACTTCAGTATTTTGTGCTTCATTAACTTCTACCATTGCTTAGTGGGTTTATATTTAAAGTCTTTTTTATTTGAATAATTTTCAATATTATTCAATAGTAATGCAAAAATAGTTTATTTTTCTTTGTTAATCAATTGAAATGAAAATTGTAAGATTCCAATACTTATGCGGTTGTTAAATGCTACAGTGATATATAAAATTGCTTATATCTGTATTTCGGGTTATAAAATTTTGTGTTTTGTGGTTGTAGGCAAAGTAAAGATTAATATAAGTTTTTTAACTATTCGATAAAAGGTTTAAATTGGTTTATAGAATAATTGATTTATAATAATATGGAGGTTTTAACTATATCCATAAAAAAGTAATAGGAGCATGTTTATTTAATATAAAAATATTGTTGAGGTCGAGTAACTAAGATGTAATAATTACTGGTATACTAATGATAAGCTAAAAGTAGAAAAATCGAATTGCTATTATTTATTTTAATCAAGCATTGTACATTTGCAAATTGAAGAATATTCCAATGCCCAACAAACTATCGCAATAGCAAAGCGTTGTATTGAAATAAATTATTAAGGCTTCCATTGGGGCATACCATATACACGATTAAATGAAGGAATTAAAATACTTAAATAAGTATCTCTTTAAATATAAATACCATCTTTTATTAGGTACTCTTTTTATGATTGCGTCTAACCTATTTGCTGTTTTCCCGGCACAGGTTGTCCGTTACGCCTTCAATTTAGTAAAAGAGAATATTGAAATGTACCGTCTTTATGAAGGTTTTTCATTGCAGGAAAATTTTTATGAGATTTTTGCTTCCGCCATTTTTGTGTATGGTGGCATCATTATTCTTTTGGCTTTGGGCAGAGGTGTATTTCTATTTTTAGTACGTCAGACAATTATTGTGATGTCGCGGTTGGTAGAATATGATTTGAAAAATGAAATTTACAATCATTATCAAAAATTACCCCTAAGCTTTTACAGACGAAATAATACGGGAGATATCATGAACCGTATTTCTGAAGATGTAAGTAAAGTGAGGATGTATGTAGGGCCTGCCATTATGTATACTATCAATTTGGTTACGCTTTTTTGCATTGTTATCCCCATCATGTTTTCTGTAAATGCCACTTTAACATGGTATTCACTAATTCCATTGCCCTTTCTTTCTGTGAGCATCTATTTTGTCAATAACCTGATTAATAAGAGATCTGAGGAAATTCAGCAGAGTCAATCTGACCTCTCTACTTATGTG
>JBEPWY010000242.1:0-5859 GCA_041642185.1 Marivirga sp. | reverse complement strand
GCACTGGAAGATGCAGAGATTGAACCTACGGAAATTGATTATATCAATGTTCATGGTACTTCAACTCCTTTAGGAGATCTTAGTGAGTCATCAGCAATTAAAAAAGTATTTGGAGAACATGCTTACGATTTAAATATAAGTTCAACTAAATCAATGACCGGCCACCTCTTAGGAGCTGCAGGAGCCATTGAAGCATTAGCTTGTATTTTTGCATTGGAGAAGCAAATAATTCCTCCAACTATTAATCATTTTACTGATGATGAGCGTTTTGACGCTAAATTGAATTTTACGTTCAATAAGGCTCAATCACGAAAGGTAAATACTGTTTTGAGTAATACCTTTGGCTTTGGCGGGCATAACACCTCCATTGTTATGAAAAAACTAAATGACTAATCACTACTTTGATTAAGCATCTTTTTTTTCGGCTTAAAAAACATTCTGAACAAGAAAAAAGGCTTATAGCCGCAATAAAAAATATTGTGGGCTATAAGCCTTTTCGTTTAGAACTCTTTCGACTTGTCACCCAACATAGCAGTATCGCCAAACCTCATCACAATGGCTTTAAGCAATCTAATGAACGGCTCGAATATTTAGGAGATGCCATATTAGGGGCCGTTGTTGCTGATTACTTATTTAAAAAATATCCCTTTAAAGATGAAGGTTTTCTTACGGAAATACGTTCCCGTATTGTTAATCGTGAATCTCTCAGCAATCTTGCTAAAAAAGTAGGCATCAATAATTTGCTGGATGTAAACTTCGTTCAGAACAAGTACAGTTATAAATCAATCTATGGAGATATGATGGAAGCCTTTATAGGTGCTGTATATCTTGATAAAGGTTATAAATTTTGTAGTAAATTTATTATAAACAGATTGATTCAGCCAAATTATGACCTTGATGATATCATTAAAAATAATACTAATTATAAAAGTATTTTGATAGAATGGTCTCAAAAGAAAGGCAAAGAAATCGCCTTTAATATTATTGATATAAAAGAAGAGAGAAGAAAAAAAGAGTTTAAAGCTGAGGTAGTGGTTGATGGAAAAACAATATCACATGGCTCAGGATTAAACAAGAAAAAAGCTGAACAAAATGCCGCCTTCAAAGCTTGCCAGATTTATAAACTGGATTAACCAAGCAATTTTTATCAAAATTAAAGCCGTAATTATTATTTTAAAAACTTAGCGGCAAAGTTTTAATCCCAGATCAATATTCTCCAATCTATTTTAGTAAATTTGATTCAATTCGTGATTAATTCAATGGCTTTGCCTGCAATTAAACCGATTTCTTAAAATTATTAACATCTCGAAATTTAATTATTAAACTTCGTCAGGTGATTATTTGTGGCTAATTAGTTAGTCGGAAGGAACCTAAACTATCAGAACATTAAAATTATCCTATGAAATGAGTATGATTCCGAAAACACCAACCGAGGATAACTTGTCTGCCTCTGGCAGAGCTTGCCTGCCTTTGGCGGAATATTTGGACATGCGAATTCCTTGTGACCTTTAAAAATAAATATATACACATGAAATGAGCATAAATATTCGAGGGCGAATTTATACCAACCGCCAGATGAATATTTATGGGAATTCCATGTGACATAAAAAAACAATTATATACACATGAAATAGTCATAAACGCAGCATACCAACCGAGCATGAATATTATAAGAAAATGTGACGGTTAAAGGTTTGCTGACAGCTGAACTATTCCATGTGACAACTTAAAATCAATTATATACACATGAAAATAGCAGGTGCTACATTAAACCAAACCCCCTTTGACTGGGAGGGCAACTCCGCTAACATAATTTCCGCATTAGAAGAAGCAAAAAAGGCGCAGATAGAATTAATTTGTTTTCCTGAATTGAGTATTTGTGGTTATGGTTGTGAAGATATGTTCCTTAGCGAATGGCTATGGGAAAAATGCTTTGATGTATTATTAGATAAAATTCTTCCGAATACTGAAAACATAGCCTGTGTAGTGGGTTTGCCTGTAAAGTTCAATAATAAATTATATAATTGTGTAGCATTTCTACATAATGGGCAGTTGACACGTATTATCCCTAAACAAAACCTTGCCAATGATGGTGTGCATTATGAGCCTCGATGGTTTACTCCCTGGCCTCAGGATCAACAAGTAGATTTTCAATGGAAAGATAAAACCTATACAATGGGAGATCATATCATTGACTTCTCAGGGTATAAAATAGGCTTTGAGATCTGTGAAGATGCGTGGCGGGTGGACAGACCAGCTTGCAGGTTCCCTGCTAAAGAAGTCAATTTGATTTTAAACCCAAGCGCAAGTCATTTTGCGATTGGTAAAAGCATTGTCAGACAGGACCTTGTAATCAATAGTTCTAAAGATTATAACTGCACCTACATTTACGCTAATTTATTAGGTAATGAAGCAGGTCGAATGATTTATGATGGTGAAATAATGATTGCCAAAGAAGGCAAACTCATTGCTAAAAGCCCATTACTTTCTTTTGAGAATTTTCAAATCTGCAGTTGGGATACCAGTGATGAATCCAAAGAAACTACGCTCTATGAAGCACAATCCAATGAAGAATTCAGGCGTGCCGTTGCTCTAGCCTTATTTGACTATTTGAGAAAAAGCAGGAGCAACGGCTTTATTCTTTCTTTAAGTGGCGGAGCAGATTCTTCCACCTGTGCCATATTGGTAGCTGAAATGGTTAGGTTAGGTGTAAAAGAGTTGGGTCTTAGCAAATTTCTTGAAAAAATTCATAAAACTGCCTGGCATGATGAATTATCGAAAAATAATGAAACAGAAGAATCTTTAACAAAAAAACTGCTTACTACAGCTTATCAAAGTACTCAGAATTCAGGGCACGACACCTATGAATCGGCCCGGAAGCTGGCAAAGGAAATAGGTGCAGTATTTTATCACTGGGGAATTGATGATGAAGTGGAAACTTATACCAAAAAGATAGAGCAGAGCCTTAACAGACAATTAAACTGGCAAACTGATGACATCGCTCTGCAAAACATTCAGGCCAGAGCAAGATCTCCCATTATTTGGATGCTGGCAAATATAAATAATGCATTGCTTATCACCACCTCCAACAGAAGTGAAGGCGATGTTGGTTATACAACTATGGACGGCGATACCAGTGGAAGCATTGCCCCTATTGCGGCAATTGATAAATTTTTTATTATACAATGGTTAAAGTGGGCCGAAGAAAGCCTGGGGTATAAAAGCTTGAGTTACGTAAATAAATTACAACCAAGTGCAGAGCTACGTCCGAAAGGAGAAAAACAAACGGACGAAGAGGACTTAATGCCTTACAAACTTTTACTTTCCATAGAAAGGTTGGCCATAGAACAAAAACTTTCTCCCATGGAAGTGTATGAAAAGTTAAAAGAGATAAATGACTACCCTGCCAGAACAATAAAAGAATCGGTGATAAAGTTTTATAAATTATGGACGCGTAATCAATGGAAAAGAGAAAGATTGGCTCCTTCCTTTCATTTAGACACCTTTAATGTAGACCCGAAAACATGGTGCAGATTTCCAATTTTATCTTCAGGATTCCAGGAAGAGTTATCAATTTTGGAAAAATGGAATTAAGGCATTGGATTCTTAGTTTTTACCCTAATTTTGTCACAAATATTTAATTTATGTTAAGTTATATTGTTTGGTCACCTAAGCCCTATATTGTTGATCTTGGTTTTACAGAACTCCGATGGTACGGTTTACTTTTCGCTTTAGGATTTATTATTTCACAGCAAATAATGTTTCATATCTTCAAAAAAGAAGGTAAACCAGAAAAAGGAGTTGAGGTTTTAACCTTTTATATGGTTTTGGCAACTATTATTGGTGCCAGATTAGGTCATGTCTTATTTTATGAACCTGCAAAATACCTAAGTAATCCACTTGATATACTGAAAGTTTGGGAAGGTGGCCTCGCAAGCCACGGTGGGGCTGCAGGAATATTAATAGCACTTTATTTATTTTCAAGAAAATATAAAGACCTTAGTTATCTGTGGATTTTAGATAGAATAGTGATTGTTGTTGCTATTACCGCCACTTTAATTCGTACTGGAAATTTTGTTAATTCAGAGATCATCGGGTTGCCTACAGAGAGCAGTTATGGTGTTGTTTTTGGGCGAGATGTGGAAGTAAGGATTGACTACATGACTTCCGCTATAGAGGATGTTTCTATAAAGAAAGCCAGGCAACAGGAAAATATTGAATCGAAGTTCAATCATCCGGTTGAATTAAACGTTACCTATAGCGCCGGTAATGATTTAGAGGCTGTAAAAAGTTATACTGAAAAAACATTAATCAGTCAATTACAAGGTGAACGAATTTCCGAGCATGCCGTGTTTGGAAGTAATCCTGATGTTCAATACAGCGAAACAAACGGAAGGGTTACAGCTACTTTGTACGGGGAAGGAATTCCAAGACATCCTGCTCAGCTATATGAAGGGATTTCTCACTTCTTCCTGTTTCTGTTATTGTTCTATTTATGGAACAGAAATAGAAGCGGATTGGCAGATGGCAGGCTTTTTGGGATATTCTTAATAGGAAGTTTCGGCCTGAGATTTTTTTATGAATTCCTGAAAGAAAATCAGGTAGCCTTTGAAGATAATCTGGCTTTAAATATGGGACAGTGGCTAAGTATTCCTCTAGTGCTGGCAGGGGTCTACTTTATATTTTTGTCATTTAAAGCAGAAAAAAGAATTGACTGATGCTGTTTTTATTGGCTATAACATGACATATTAGTTTTCAAGGCCTTTTGCTGAAAAGTTTTGAAACTTAGGGTACAGGATCGTGACCAGAGCCACCCCAAGGGTGGCATTTAGAAATTCTTTTGGCAGCTAATTTCGACCCCTTAGCTATTCCATGTTTCAAAATAGCCTGTTTTGCGTATTCAGAACAGGTAGGGGTAAACCTGCAAGAAGAAGGGAACAAAGGAGAAATACCATACTGATAGAAAATGATTGGCCATGAAGCTAATTTTCTTAAAAGTTTAGTGGTTTTATTTTTTGTAGAAAAAGCCAATTGAAATAATTTAAATTATAAAAGATTATCAAAAAATACGAATACTATAAGACTTCATTAAAACTACCTTATAAACAGTATATGTTTATAAGTTTTATCGTATTTTCTTTATTTTTTATTTTATCTCCATATAATGCTTTATCACAAATTACAGTTCAGAAATTTATTGATAAAGTAGAAATTAAAAATTTACAGGCAGATACAGTTAATAATCGCATAGTAAATATCCGAAGTATAAATATAAAAGGAAATAAAAAAACCAAAAACAGAATAATTACCAGAGAGATAGATATTGAAACTGGTATGAGTTATACTTTACAGGAATTAAAGGAATTTATTGAACTTGATGAGAATAAAATTTTTAATACCGGGCTTTTCACCTCTGTTCAGGGAGAAATATCATTTATTGAATCTACGGCTAATAGTGTAGAGGTAACATTTTTTATTGAAGAGCGCTGGTACATCTGGCCAAGTGTAATATTTAACCTGGCGGATAGGAATTTTAGTGACTGGTTATTTAACCAAAATGCAGCTACCGATAGGTTTGAATACGGTTTCAGGTTTGATCAGTATAATGTAAGAGGGTTAAATGAAAGATTGCGCGTAATGGCTCAATTTGGCTTTAAAAGAAGCTTTGCCTTAGGCTACAGAATTCCTTATATTAATAAAGAACAAAAACTAGGGTTAGGTTTAAATGCTTCTTATAGTGAGTTTGATGAAATTGATATAACAAACTTCAATGATAAGCGTCAATTTATTGATGCAGACAGTCTTTACGGCGAAAACACTGGCAGAAAATTACTTTCAACAAGATTATATACGTCCCTT
>JBEPWY010000241.1:0-5868 GCA_041642185.1 Marivirga sp. | reverse complement strand
AATATTATCCCTTACTAAAGGAATAGGTCTTAAATGAAGCAATACGAGCTTTTGCACATACTTCATTTTTTCATTTAAGGGTAACTTCAATCTTTTAAAGATTCCCGGAACCATTCGCGACCCTTTATCTTCATGGCCATGGAAAGTCCAGCCTTGTTTGGGCTGATATCTTTTGGTGGCAGGTTTTGCTATATCATGTAAAATAGCAGCCCATCTTAGCCATAAATCATTACTTAGAGCGGCAGTATTATCCAATACCTGTAAGGTATGATAGAAGTTATCTTTATGCTTATGCCCGTTTTTTTCCTCTACACCCTGTAAATTGGTTAATTCAGGAAAAAATTTATCGAGTAATTGGGCATGATATAATAGTTTAAAACCGTAGGATGGTGTTTTACATAAGATAATCTTATTTAATTCATCCGTTATACGTTCCTGGGAGATAATTATAAGCCTGTCTGCATTTTTAACGATGCTGTCAAAGGTTTCAGCTTCAATATCAAAGCCTAGTTGTGCTGCAAAACGCACTGCCCTCATCATACGAAGCGGATCATCAGAAAAGGTAATATCAGGTGCAAGCGGTGTTTTGATGATCTTTCTTTTAAGATCTTTCACACCATTGAAAGGATCTATTAAATCACCATAGTTATTGGTATTTAAACTGATGGCCAAAGCATTAATAGTGAAGTCTCTCCTGTTCTGGTCATCCTCTAGCGTTCCGTCTTCCACTATAGGCTTTCTGCTGTCACGCTGGTAGGATTCTTTTCTGGCTCCAACAAACTCCAGATCAAAATCACCATAAGTAATACTTGCCGTACCAAAATTCTTAAATATTTGAACTCCTTTTTTTACGCCCAGGGCAGAGGCTACTTTTTTGGCTAAATTTATACCACTGCCTACACATACAAAATCTACATCTTTGGAAGGTCTTTTTAGTATTAAGTCACGCACATAGCCACCTACCACATAAGCATCAATAGCTGATTCAGCAGCACATTCCTTTACTACTTCGAAAATTTTGTCCTTATCTAATACTTCCTTAAAATTCATTGTAATTGCTCCGGCGTAGCGCTGCTACATTAAAATATAGTTAATTACGCTTTGGGGATTAGGTTGATATTTGATATATATTTTTGCAAAAATAAGGAATGTCTGCTTAATTAAAACAAATCCCGTAGGTTTTACTGTATTTGTGAAAAACTCAACTCAAAGCTAGCGAATTCTTATTCGAAAATTGCCATAAATTAAATCCAATTCTTTCTTGTTTTTAAATGTGTCATACGCTTAGGAAACTATCGCTTATAAGCTTAAAGAGGGAACTAATGGCAATCTAATTATCTCAAAAACAACTTCTTAAAGTAAAAATCTACTCTAAAAAAAAGCCGGTTCGTTGAACCGGCTTTATGTTAAATTGAGAGCTTATTAATTTCTCCTGTTTATTTCATCACGTATTTTAGCCGCCATTTCATAATCTTCCGATTTAATGGTTTTATCCAACAAATCATTCAGCTTATCCATTGTGAGGTTTTTCAACTCATCACTTGGCTTAGATTTTTCAGTAGATGACTCTTCTTTACGAACAGGTTTTTTTAGTTCTGAAATATCACCCTCGGGTGTTTCATCAGTTAAAACAATACCTGCTTCAGACATGATTTTTTCGTAGGTATAAATAGGTGCGTCAAAACGTATGCCTATAGCAATGGCATCCGATGGCCTTGAATCTATTTCAATTATACCCTGGCCGTTATCACAAACTATTTTAGCAAAGAAAACTCCCTCTTTTAAATCGGAAATAACAATCTCTTGTACAGAATAACCAAAGTTTTTGGCAAACGACTTAAAGAGATCGTGCGTCATCGGTCTGTTAGGTACAATTTTTTCTATCTCTATAGCAATAGCCTGCGCCTCAAACATCCCAATAATTATGGGCAGTCGTCTATTCCCCTCTCCTTCGCCTAATACTAGTGCAAAAGATCCTGATTGTGACTGACTGGATGATAAACCTAATATTTCTAATTTAATTTTGTCCACGTTAATACTTCTTAATTTTGAGCAGCCTTTAAAGCTGCTGTTAATTTAGGAACTACTTCAAATGCATCTCCAACTATACCGTAATCTGCAGCCGAGAAAAATGGTGCCTCGGCATCTTTATTGATTACGAGAATATTTTTAGAAGAGTTTACTCCAGCTAAATGTTGTATCGCCCCGGAGATTCCAACAGCCACATATAGCTGTGGTGAAACCTTCACTCCTGTTTGCCCAACGTGCTCATGGTGAGGCCTCCAGCCCATATCTGATACTGGTTTTGAACAACCTGTGGCAGCGCCTAAAGTTTTTGCCAACTCCTCAATCATTTCCCAGTTTTCAGGACCTTTCATTCCTCTACCACCTGAAACAACAATTTCGGCTTCCGGTAATAAAACTTCACCTGTCGCTTTATCCTGAGATGTAATAGTTACATTAAAATCAACATCAGAAAGAGTGGCATCAAATTTTTCCACAGTGGCATCTGCACCATCTTCTTTTAATTCAACAGCATTTTTCTTGATTCCTAATATTTTCTTTTCAGTAGTAATATTTACATTGGCAAAAGCTTTACCAGTATAAATACTTCTCTTTACATGAAATCCTGATGAAGTATCAGGTAAATCAACAATATTAGATACAAAGCCTGCATCTAATTTTGCAGATACTCTTGCTGCAACAGGATCACCCAAAGATGATTTTGCTAATACTAAAATATTAGCACCTACTTTATCCATTGCCTGACTGATAACGTTTGAGTAAGCCTGGATAATTCCTTTGTCTAACTTTTCGTCTGCAACATGTAAAACTTTAGAAGCTCCGGCTTTACCTGCAGCTTTTAAAGCGTCTTCAGAAATTGAACCTATAGCAATAGCTGTAACGTCTCCTTCCATAGCAGCGGCATAAGAAACTGCTTCTAATGATGATTTTTTGATGGCACCTTCAGCGTGCTCTATAAAAACTAATATTGACATATCTTTTTATTTAATATTTTTAATTATTAACTGTAAATGAGTTTTAGATTATCCTTAGATAACTTTAGCTTCATTTTTCAATAATTTCACCAACTCTTCTACATTGTCGGCATCAATCATTTTTACAGCGCCTTTGGCAGGAGGCAATTCATACTGCTCCAGTTCACCGGCAACTTCTGCACCTACAGGCTCAATTACTTCTAATTTTTTAGATCTTGCAGACATAATACCTCTCATATTAGGTATTTTCCATTCAGCTATTGGCTCCTGACAACCTGCAATAAATGGTAATGAAAGCTCTAAATATTCTTTCCCACCTTCTATTTCCCGGGCCATAGTAGCCTTGTCTCCTTCAATATCTAATTTCATAACCGGAGAGATTGCAGGAATACCCAATAATTCACCCACCATACCATGAACCATTCCGCCATTGAAATCAATAGACTCACGGCCCATCATGATCAAATCATAATTGGCATCTTTTGCATGGGCTGCAATTTGCTTTGCTACAAATAAAGAATCTGTTGGCTCAGCGTTAATACGGATAGCGTCATCGGCACCAATAGCCAATGCTTTTCTGATTGTTGGCTCTGTTTCGGCCGTGCCGATATTTAGTACAGTTACAGTTCCTCCACTCGCTTCCTTTAATTCCACAGCTCTTGCAAGTGCATAATCATCATAGGGACCTATGATAAATTGAACTCCGCTGGAATCAAATTTTTTATTGTTATCTGTAAAAGCAATCTTTGCCGTTGTGTCTGGCACATGTGTAATGCAAACTAATATTTTCATATATTACTCTATATTTTATAAGTGATTTAAGGGTATGACATGATATTTGTGTCAACAATATTAAAATATATTATTTATTAACTCATATCAAGGGCCGAAGTTAAGTAATATTAAAAAAAATAAAAATTGAATTGCAGAATGAATCAGAAACGAATTGCTCAGTTAGAAGAATTTAAAAAAGAATCACCGGATGATCCCTTTATTTTGTATGCCCTGGCTACTGAGTATAAAGAAGAAATGCCTGAAAAAGCAAAGCTCATTTTTGATGAATTATTAGAGGATTTTCCGGACTATATTGGTACTTATTATCATGCTGCAGCACTCTATTCCGAACATTTCGATAGAGACAAAGCTGAAGAAATTTATGAAAAAGGAATAAAAAAAGCTCAGGAAAACGGAGAGCAACATGCCTTAAAAGAGCTGAAAAACGCTTATACTAATTTTCAATTTGAGGAGTGAGAAATATCATAAAAAGATTTGATTTTATTCCGACTGCAGATTTTTAGTTGATTTTTTATTCAATGCAAATAATATTTGAAAAAAATTATTGTTAGTCATTGACTATCAGTAAATAATATCCGAAATTGTATTATGATTGACTTTATCACAGAGAGCTTCAATTACTTCTATTTCGCTTTTTGGAATATCAGCCAACGATATTTTATGGCCGCAGGAATAGCTTTTATTCTGCTATATTTCATTTTCAGAAATTCCATGTCCGCTAGAAAAATCCAGTATAAATTTCCCAAATGGAATGATTATGCCAGAGATATCGGCTTCTCTGTTTCCACCATTATCATTTTCACCATAATAGCGGTATTAACTCTGCGTACTTTCTCAGAATACACCTTAATTTATGATGAAATTGACCAAATGCCTAAATGGTATTATTTTCTCTCCATGTTACTCATGCTGATATTGCATGATTTTTATTTTTACTGGACACATAGATTAATGCACCGCCCGGAATTATACCGACATTTTCATAAAGTCCATCATATTTCAACCAACCCCTCTCCATGGACGGCTTATGCGTTTCATCCCTTAGAAGCCATAGTGGAAGCAGGAATTATTGTATTAATTGCATCTACAATGCCGGCACACCGCTCTGCAATTGCTTTCTTTTTTGTGTTCCAAATCATATACAATGTGTACGGCCATACAGGATATGAACTGTGGCCAAAAAGATTTAATAAAACATTTATTGGGAGGTTTATCAATACCTCTGTGGCACATAATATGCACCATAAAAAATTCCATGGTAATTATGGGTTATACACCCTCATTTGGGACAGGCTTTTCGGGACTTTAAGAAGCGATTATGACTCTGATTATGAAAAATCGACTAGCGGCGAGAAAATAAACCTCTCAAAATCAATTGTTTAAGATTCCTCAGCATCTGCTTTGAGGTACTCTTCACCTGTTATTACAGGATCTAATTCTTTCAATTCCTCCATAGTAAATAATCGGGACCTGATAAGAAACCGAACGCCCATGGGTATTTCCAATGAAAAGCTGGATCCTCTTCCCGGCGTTACGTCCAATGTAAGGTGGGTATGTTTCCAATATTCAAACTGGTCTTTACTCATAAAAAAATCGCAGCCATAAACTTCTCCCATCCAAACATCTCCCCCTCCTACTTTAAAATCTCCTTTTTCAAAGCACATAGGCGATGAACCGTCACAACAACCACCGCTTTGATGAAACATTAAAGGACCAAATCTGTCGCGCAATTCATCTATTACCTCTATTGCCTGATCGCTTATTGCTACTCTTTCCATTTTTTTTTTGAAGTTTTAGGTATTAGGTTATAAGTTTTAGGTTTAAAGGAAATAAATTATAGTTATTACCTGGTTCGATTTTTATAAAATGCCGTCCCCGCTGTGGCGGGGCAGGCTATGCCGGAAAATTAAGGGTCACGTCCTGGAATAAGTTGACACAATTTATTAAAAATTGTAAACTTAAATCAGGACAAAAATGAAAACTCAAGAAAAGTACTCCGATTACTTTAAAAGAAAAGTTATTGAAGATGTTTTATCCGGTAAAATCTCAAAAGAAGAAGCCAGGCGAACCTATA
>JBEPWY010000240.1:0-5901 GCA_041642185.1 Marivirga sp. | reverse complement strand
TGGGCCAAACATTTTAATGGCAGAATGCAGATGAAAATAACTAAATAAATAATTTTCATATAAGGATTTATTAGTTAACGGAAGAGAAGAAATTCTTAGATCCTAAAGCTTTAAATGGCATTCCTCTTTTAGCTTGAAATCTTTTATTAATGCATAGTTTCCAAGAACCCAGTAAGTGCAGTCCAGTATTCCTTGGCTCCTTCCTGTCCAAACCATAGAACTCTGGAACCATGGAAACCGAAATCCTCAGGAATAAAATGAATTTGTTTTTCACTTAAAATCTTGTCGCCTAAAAGAAGCTCTAATAAATTTGATTCAGATCGTGATGAAGTAAGGAAAAATGGCTTATTTAGTTTACTAAATAATTCTTCTAATGGTTCCCTCCTATTCCCAAAATAATTACCAGGACTAAACGAAATTATCCCCTCAACATTATCAGAAGAGGCTCCAATGTAAAGAGCTAAGCTAGCCGAATATGAGCTTCCCCATATGATCACCTTCTTTTCATACTTGGATGCCAAGAAATTTACGGCTGCTTCGATATCTTGCTGAGCATCTAAATACCCCAGCTTCTCAATTCCTTCTCTCTTTGCCAAATTCTGAGTTTCGTTGCTTTCGCCTGAAAACTTTCCCCCAGATCGCTGATCAATAGCCAGACAATTAAATCCTAGAGCATTTAATCGTGGAGCAATGTCTGCATATTCAAATTTATTGAACCCTGCCTGATGACATAGTAAAATTACAGGTGCGGTTTCGTCTATTTCATACAGATTTCCTGTAATTATTAATCCATCTTTAGATGGTATCTCAATCTTTTTTAAAGGATAAGGCAATATCATTGGGTCAAGACTGGGACCAGAAAGACTTCTCTTCGTTCTTTCCTGATCTGCCAATAACTCTTGGACCATGTTATCAACAAATTCGATTTTGACGATTTTATCCTTCTTATTAAAACTTATAGATGACTCTATGATTTCAGCACCAGGAAAATGGAGCTGAACAGTCGCTTTCAATGAGTCTACATTAATTATAACGATTTTATCAATCTTTGGAAACTGGCCTATGATATCTTCCAAAACAGGAATAGTTAATGCTGTAGGGATAGTATCAAATTGCAGTTCTGAACTAAGATGTTTTCCTATGTATTTAATGTCTTTTTTTAGAAAACTCTGTTCAAAGTCATCTATCTGCCGCGAAAAATCCTGTGCCAAAATATTATTTGAAAAAAAAATGAAAATTGTAGCCAACCATAGCTTTGTTAATCGATGTATTTCAATCATGCGGCTGTTCGAAGCCTGTGCAATTCCCACTGAATATTTTGTTTTTTTAATTATTTTTTTCATAATTAATCATGTATGTGCTGTACCATTGGACTTCCAATTTCTGTTAGACGACAAAAGTAAATTTCCACACACTGATCAAGCCCCGATTTAAAAAGTCGAACCTGATAAATTAAAAAACAATCAAATTTGCGGACCCAAAGTAGGATCATTTTTGGTCTCCTGGTCCTATTTTGGTTCCTATAATTAAGTACTTTATAGTAGCCTTTTTAATATCCCTGGAATTGCACTTGAAAATTTGGGTACTATGGCAGTAACTTCGTAGGCTTTCAAAGTAAAAATCACCATAAACACAAATGGAATTTTTGAGTATTCTGAAGATACCCCCCGTAGATAGAATATTACCATTATTTATTGGATGGAGCACAAGATTTAAAATTAATGTATTAATTCCTTATTCCCCTTTGCTGTGAGAGTTAAGCTCAGTCTGTTATTAAATGAAATCCAATGAAAGAAGCATTTTACCCGGCTTAAAAAATGATATTTTTTAATTGATTCAGACATCCTTATAAGAAGGTTATTTCACTGCGAATAAAATGACAATGATGTCACTTAAGAATGGATGCAAATAAAGGAAAACAGATAGAGCACCTAGAAAAACTTAAATTTTAGGAGACAGAAAATGCTCCAGGTATTTCGATCTATCACTTCATAAAAAATTAAATACCTGGTCTTGGCATTTAGGTGTTATTCTTTTTAAACTCACTAGGTGTAACTCCTGTATACTTCTTGAATGATGTATTAAATGCAGTTTTGGAATTAAATCCGGCTTCAAAACCTATACCTACTATTGAAAGATAATTCATAGTTTCATCTTTCAATAAGCTCTTAGCTTCCTCAACCCTATAACGGTTAATAAGCTCATAAAAATTCTTTCCAAGACATGAATTGATTGCCTGCGAAACCAAATAGGTTTGGGAACCAATTTTATCCGCAAGTTCATTTACAGATAAACCCATTTCCTTATAGAGTTTTTCTTCCTTAATAATTTTTTGCACCTGAAGGGATAATAAAGTTAACTCCTTATTTTCCTCAAGAATATTTTTATTAGAATATTTGATTTCCTTTTCTGAAACTGGTAACGGAGAACTCTCCAAAATTCTGAGTTGATATATTTGAGGATTTAATTTTCCTCTAATTGTGACGAAATACATAAATATGGTATAAGTAATGGTATTAACTAAACCGTGATAGGGAGAATAGCTGTTAGGAAAATTAAATGAAAAGAGACCAACCAAAACATCAATAACTATTAAACCCAGAAATCCATAATATATCTGATAAACCCATTTCAATCCAAGATTATGAAGGGTAGAGAAATTTCTGAAAACTTTTTCTCTATATGCTCTGAGGCTTCTGATTATTAATCTGAAATAGATTAAATAAATAAAAATAAACCACCCCCAACTTAAAACACCCACCTGAAATGAACTCCAAATGGGATCATCTCCAATAGTTGATATTTTTAATACAATTAAACTGAATAAGACCAAAAAGTCAAGACAAATCGTAAGTAAATGCCAATACTGTTTTTTCCAGTTTATCTTTTTATATAGACTCTGGATATATAGAACTAAAGCAATGGGAGCAAAAAATCGTAAACAGTATACTAATCGAAAAAATGGGTTTTCGACCAATTCTGAAATTCGTGCAATGACTAATAGATAAGCTAAAATAAAAAGAAAAACCGCTAGAATCCTGTTAGATGTTTTATGTTGGTGCGGATAATTAAGGACAATGAAAGCAAGTATTACACCTTGAATGGCTCCAAGGTAACTAAACAAATATGTTATATTTTCCTTTAGGAAATACTGAATTTCGTTCAATTCCATATAGAAGGTAATACTTTTTGGCCATGCCTTTCCAAAAGGAATTATTAGGGAGGGCAATTTGAAAAGTAGAATAACGTGTCGGAAAATTACAATTTTTAAGCAAGAGGGAACTATCTTTAAATAGATAAATTGGCACGAATGATAATTAATCTTTCTTTTACAGGTATTTCCAAGAAATCTTTAATAATGCATGGGGCACATTCGAATTGGCAGGAACTACTTTAAACAGAGGTGTAGATTTAAAAAAAAATAAAAATAATTACGCCTTCAAGTCCTGACAATGGAGAGACAGGTTTATCAAAAAATACTTCTCCCTATTTGGATGCCAGACAATTTATTGAGCCAGTTAAATTTTAAAACAGATAAATGTATTGTGTATGGTATTTCTGCTGAGAGATTGAAAGCTTTGGTCCTGGCCAGTCTTAACCTCAACGGGAGACCAAGAGAAAAATATTTCGATACAAAGGTTCAGAAATTAAATCATGAGGATGAATTCATTCCTAAAGCCTTTTAAATGACAAGAATTAAAAGGTGTCTCCCAATCATTGTTTTAAGGTGCGGGAATGTTGAGTGGCAATACAAACCGATAGGTATATAAAACCGTACATCTTTTGGGCCTTAACTAGTACGTCTTTACAAATCTGAACAGAAACAAAGCATCTGGAGCGTAATTTCACAACACAATTATTTAATTAAAAGGAGAAGATTATGAAAATTCCATTTTTGCTTTTAGGAATGATTTTTTTAACACATGTTTCATTTTCTCAGAAATTGGAATGGACGTTTGGGACCAATGGAAGCTTCCACTCGACGCCCGTTGTGGAAGGTGAAATTATCTACATAGGAGGAGAGGATAATAAAGTTTATGCTATAAATAAAAATACTGGTGAGGAAATTTGGCACTACGAATCTGATGGGGCCATTTTTTCGGATGTTGGATTAGGTAGTAACATAATTACTTTTAGTAACAATAATGGGAGTTTGTATGCTCTAGATAAGAGCTCTGGAAAATTTTTATGGAAATTCAATTCACAGGGTGAAAAAATTCTCGACTTATGGGATTATTTTTTATCCTCTCCAGTTATTTATAAAAATTTGGTGTATTGGGGGAGCAGTGATGGATTTATTTATGCAATAAATTCTGAATCTGGAAAAACAGTATGGGAATTTGATGCTGGAGCAATGGTTCATGCGACTCCTGTAATTGAAGATGGTAAAGTCTTAGTTGGAAATTATTCCGGTGAATTTTTTGCGCTTGATTCGAGTACTGGAGATCAAATATGGAAATTTCAGGCAATTGGGTCCAGGTATTTTCCTAATGCCGAATTTCAAAAGGCGGCTTTGGTTAAAGAAGGAATTGTTTATGTGGGTTCCAGAGACCTTAATTTATATGCATTGGATTTAGAAACCGGTAGAGGAATATGGAACATGCAGGAAAAAGGCGGCAGCTGGATTATAGCAACTCCATTTATCCATGAAAAAAATATTTATTTTGGAACTTCGGATACTTATAAATTTTATTCATTAAATAAAGTTAATGGTAGAGAAAACTGGTCAATTTTTATTGGTACCAGAGCTTATGGTTCCGCTCTTTTCTATAAAGATCTTATTATTTTTCCAGGTTTTGATGGTATAATAAGAGGGGTAGATCCTTCTAATGGGGAAGAGCAATGGAAATTTCAATCAAAGACAAGTCAAGATAATTATTCTTCACTTTATGATAAGGATGGAAAATTTCGAAAAGATGTTAATATAAAGTCCTATACCAAAGAATCGGAAACTTTATTAAAAAGTTTAGGGTCCTTTATTAATACTCCTTTAATTGATAACAATATTTTATATGCGGCGAGTCTTGACGGCAAATTATATGCTGTTAAGATTGATTAAGTAATAGAAATTGGAAAAGAAAAAGTGAAGTATTAATAAGTTACAATTGGCTTTCAAATTTGGATTTTTGGCCAGTTGCTCAAATCCAGAACAATCAAGTGCGGGTCTTACATTATAGAATTTAAAAAAATTGCTGGAGAATTGAAAATTAAAAAAATTGAAAAATGAAAACCACACTTTTTATTTCGCTTACACTGTTTCTTTATTTGTCGGGATTTAGCCAACAGCAAAAAAGTGTATTTGATCAAATACAGGAAAATGTATGGTATTTACCAACAGATGATGGCCAGGCTCAGCTTTACCTCACCAGTATAGGTGCAGGTGATACCATTATAGCCCTCACAGGAGGCCCGGGTAATAATTTTAATTATTTGGTGGATGCAGTTGAAGGTAATTCCTTTGATTATACTTTCATTTTATATGATCAACGGGGAAGTATATTGTCACCGGTTCATGATTCTCTGGTTAGTGATTTAAGTATTGATCTTCTAGTAGAAGACCTTGAATTAATAAGAAAATCTCTCGGTCAGGAAAAAATGGTTTTAATGGGTCATTCCTTCGGGAGCCTTTTAGGGATGTTTTACTATATTAAATATCCTGATAATGTAAAGCGCTTGATATTAACAGCCACAATGCCTCCTCATATCACTGAGGAAAAACCATTTTCGGAAAAAATAAATGAAATTCATCACCGGGTAAAGAATTTACGGAACAGGGAAGCTGTAACTAATGTTTTAACTAAGGAAAGATTATTGATCGATTCTTTGCTCTCTCCTAAAGAAAAATCGGACAAATTTAAAATTACCGGACAAGCTTCATTTAACATGTTTAAAATAGAGAAC
>JBEPWY010000239.1:0-5910 GCA_041642185.1 Marivirga sp. | reverse complement strand
GCCATCCGGTAGCATAGTAGCTAACAATCAACCAATATCAAGCAATACGATTACTATTAGTGATTTGACTGTAAATGCTACTGCTTGGGTAGTAGTTCATGCAAGTAACGCAACTAATGATGGGCCGGAGGTACCGGGGATTATATCAACACCAGTTCAATTACAAGCAGGTACCAATACTGATGTAGAAATCATGCTTAATGAATCTCACACAATAAATGGTGGCGATGTGTTATATGTGATGTTACATACTGAAAATGGTGTGGTAGGAGAATATGAATTTGATGGAGCCAATGGATTCGACGGACCAATTGCAGCAGAAGCGATAACTATTGAGGCGCCTACAGGAAGTATTACTGCAAACGATCAAATAGTACAGGGTAATATTATTACAGTAAGCGATTTAACTGTAAATGCTGCTGCATGGGTGGTAGTGCATGCAAGTAATGCAACTAATGATGGACCTGAGGTGCCGGGTATAATTTCTACGCCAGTTAAATTGGAAGCTGGATCTAATAGTGATGTCGAAATCATGATTAATGAATCTAATCCTTTAAATGCTGGAGATGTAATTTACATCATGTTACATACAGAGAATGGTACTATAGGTGAATATGAGTTTAATGGAGTCAATGGATTTGACGTTCCAATAACTACTCAGTCAATAATAGTGCAGGCTCCAACAGGCTCTTTTGTAGCCAATGACCAAACTTTGTCAGCTGGGAACTTAATTGTAGAAAGTGTTACTGTTGGTCAGCCATCATGGGTAGTAGTTCATAGAGATAATGGTAATGGTTCCTTTGTGGCACCTGGTATTATTTCCGAACCTGTTTCAGTTAATGCAGGAACTACCTCAAATGTTGAGATTACATTTACTGAAGAGGTAACGGATGGTGAAACTGTATGGGTTATGTTGCATAACGACAATGGTGTTGTAGGAACTTATGAATTTGATGGAGCCAATGGCTTGGATAATCCAATAAGCTTTTCTTCATTGGTTGTTTCCACTGCCACTTCTTATGATGTAGTGAATAATGGCACCAGTGCTTATCTATTTAGCGGAAATGGTTTGAATGAGGCTTCTAATTCTGATTTCACTTTAACAAGAGGTGAAACTTATACTTTTACAATAAATGCAAGTGGTCATCCATTTTATATCAAAACTGTTCAATCAACAGGTACGGCTGATGCATATAATGATGGAGTGACAAATAATGGTGTGCAAACTGGAACAGTAACATTTACTGTGCCTGCAGATGCACCTAACACCTTGTTTTATAACTGTGAGTTCCATTCTTCCATGACGGGTACTTTCACAATAATAGATTGATATTAAATTCTTTTTTATAGTGGTTTATGTTGGAAAATGTCTCAACTGCAAAGTTGAGACATTTTTTAGCTTAAATTTAAAACTAATGTGGACAGACAACTTAAATTTTGTTCATAGGTATTTATACATATTGAATGCCTAAATAAAATTTCACTCAATTTATGCCAGACAAGCAAAGAGGAAAGGATTTAAAATCTGCAAGAAAGTTACAGACCTTCAATGTTTTTTATGATTCAATTGAAGTGATCGTTTCTTTAATTGCCGGTTTTAGTTCAGGTAGTTCTGCTTTGATCGGCTGGGGGTTGGATAGTACCGTGGAGGTGGTTTCAGGCGGCACTTTATGGTGGAGGCTGAATGGTGAGATAAAAGGAATAAGTGATCAAAAAGTTAAAAGCAGGGAAAAGATTACTCTTTATGTTATTGCTGCTTCATTCTTAATTGTCAGTATTTTTATCGTTACCGATTCAACCAAACAATTTATAGAACAAGAGTCACCGGAGTGGAGTACTTTAGGTTTAATAATTCTACTGATTTCTTTAATAATAAACCCGATATTGATTTGGTATAAATATAAATATGGTAAAAAGCTCGATAATCAGGAATTAATAGCTGATTCTAAAGATACATTTGTGTGTTTATATCAGACTGTGGTCGTTTTAGGAGGATTATTGGCAGTGCATTATCTAGATTGGTGGTGGGCAGATCCTGTTGCTGCCCTTTTAATAGTGCCTTATGCTTTATATGAATCAAGAGAGGCTTATATGAATGGAAAGAAGGTTCAAAATAAGGGTTTTCCTTAAAAAGCAGATTTACTATTCTACTCTTTATGCCTATTCCTGATAGTCCTGATTTTCCAGTAGCCCATTTTATAATAAACAAAAGCAATAATAGCGGCCAATAAATTGGAAATAGGAAAGGCCCACCAAATGCCCTCGACATCCAGATTTGTTTTAATTGAAAGAATAAAAGCAGTTGGGAAACGGATCATCCATAAGCTAAAGATAGATATTAACAAGGCCGCTTTTGTAAACCCTGCTCCATTAAATACGCCATTTAATACTTGTTGTACACCCAACAAACCAAAACTTGGTGCCATGATTTTAATAAACAAAGTACCGTCCTTAATTACTGTTTCATCGCCCGGTATGAAAAATCGTGTGATAGGTTCTGCAAAATAGAATAACAATAGACCTATGGCAGTTAAGCCCCCAAAGGCAATTTTACTGCTTAAGTCACCAATTTTTTCAGCTCTTTTTATTTGCCTTGCACCAATATTTTGGCTTACCAAGGAAGTAGTAGCAATAGAAAAACCCAATGCAGGGACTATTACCAGGCTTAAGACACGCGCACCAATACCGTAAGCGGCTACTGCTTCACTACCAAAGCTAGTTACCAGCATTATCATGAGAATCATTGCCGCAGCTCGTGTAGATTGTTCAAGACTGGCAGGTATTCCCAGTTCGAACATTTTTTTTGTCCACGGAAAATCAAATTTCATATCGCTCCAATTGATTTTGATTCCTCTTTTACCACGAAATAGAATGATGATTCCAATAATAGCCGAAATAGCCTGGGTAATCACGCTGGCTATAGCTGCACCTGCAACCCCAAATCCTGGTATTGGGCCATAACCGAATATGAATAAGGGATCCAGTATTAGGTTTAATAGCACGGTTGTGAGCACTATGTACATTGGGAGTATCACATTGCCAATGCCCCGCATAAGCGACTGAAAAACATAAAACATGAAAAGGAAAATGAACCCTAAGGAAGAAACCTGGAAATAATCCACTGAATCGGAAAATATTTCAGGACCGGCTCCAACTAATTCCATTAATGGAGAAGCGGAAAAATAACCCACAGCAGCTAATAAAATAGATATAAAGAAAATAACCACAACGGTTTGGGAAGAGCTATAATTTACCTGTTGTGTCTCTCCCGCTCCTTTATAGTTGCCAACTATAACAGTACCTGCCAAGGTGAGTCCTCCGCCCAGTGAAAATACCAAAAACAAGATAGGGAAGCTTAAACTTACAGCTGCTACGGCATTAGCACCCAGCCTGCCTAACCAAAATGTATCAATTAATGAATAGGCAGTTTGTAATATATTTGCCATAATAATAGGTATGGCTAAGCTTACCAACGAATTCAGTATTTTCCCCTCTGTATATTTTGACTTGTTCAATTTTTAGTTTTTAGGCTTAATTATACTTCGGACTTAAAGGCTTTGAATATAGCAAGAACTACTTTTCTAGCTAACGAGCTTACCTCTAAGAAGATGGAATAATTTAGTGTTTCAGAAAGTGAAAATGCTATGCAAAGTTTAAATTTATTTTTTGAAAAACAGCTTTGTCTTTTTATTAATTAATTTTTAAGCGATTTAAACCACCGCCAAAGAAGCTATTAATAATCTGCTTGAAAATAAATATAAACAGGGACAGATTTATAAAGTGGTACTAGAATAACCTATGAAAAACACAAAACAATCATGCGTTTAATAAAAGAGGATTTGTTGTGTGGAAATTAGTTTAATGTAAGTTTAAGTATGCAATTTGTAGGTTTTAATATGTTAAAACCGTGTATATAAAGCCTGTACTTCATAACAATAAGATAACATTATCTATTAGTTAAATAGTTTGATGTAAGATATTTTTGTTTTTTCGTAACTAAATCTAAACTAATCAAATGAAAAATTCTATCTATTTATGGAGAGGGCTAATGACTTGGGCATTAGCCCTTTTTGTTTTTGTATCTCATGCACAAGTTCCGGAAGGATATTATACTGCCGCAGAAGGTAAGTCCGGCATAGAGCTCAAAAGCGCTTTATACAACATTATTAAAGGGCATGTGGAATTCCCTTATACAAGCAGCTCTACTGATGTTTGGGATATTTTAAAAGAAACTGATAGAGACCCTAATAATCCTGATAATGTAATTGGCATTTATTCTGAATTTTCTATGAATGCGGCCCAAGAATATAATAGTGGCCAAGGATGGAATAGAGAGCACGTTTGGGCCAAATCGAGGGGTGATTTCGGAACCACACTCGGCGCAGGTACAGATGTTCATCACCTGCGGGCTGCGGACATTTCTACAAATTCGGCAAGAAACAACAGAACTTTTGCTGAATGCAATACTCAGTATATTGATGGTTCAGGAACTTACCAGGGCCCAACAGAATCTTTCACCAGCAGCACAGAATTTGTCTGGAAACCAAGAGCTGCAGTAAAGGGAGATATCGCTAGGATGATTTTTTATATGGCCACACGTTATGAAGGTTATAATGGGGAGTTAGACCTTGAAATAGTGGATTATATAGTAGATGCATCAGATAAATCACCTTTACACGGAAGGCTTTCTGAATTGTTGGCATGGCATAATGAGGACCCTGTGGATCAGCTTGAAATACAAAGAAATGATATTATTTATAGCTTTCAGCAAAACAGAAACCCATATATAGACCATCCTGAATACGTAGAATCTATTTGGGGTAGCACAACTACTGAGCCTGCTGCATTGGCTTTTTCATCTACCCCAACTTCAACCGCAGTTGCAGGTGAGTTATATAATTATAATATTACTACTACAGGTGGTGAAGCGGCTTTAACTATTACAGCTACACAAAAACCAGCTTGGTTAAATTTTACTGATAATACTGATGGTACAGCTGTTTTGAGCGGTACGCCGGCTGAAACAGATGCAGGAGATCATTTGATTAATATTGAAGTTACTGATGGGATTTCTATTGATAGCCAGTCTTATACAATCAATGTATCCAGCGGAAGCAGCGATGGTGGCAGTATGGCAGAATTATTTATTTCAGAATATATTGAAGGCTCATCTTACAATAAAGCCATAGAGGTAGCCAATTTTACTGGTGCGGATGTGGATTTGACAGGCTATACCCTTCATAAACAAACCAATGGTTCTGGCAGCTGGAGTTCAGGTCTTGCTCTAACAGGCATATTGGCTCATGGCGATGTTTTTGTAGTGGCCCATTCTTCTGCTTCTGCTGATATTTTGGCTCAGGCCGATATAGCTACCGGGGTTTCTGAAATGACCTTTAACGGAAATGATGCTGTTGCCTTATTTAAGGGAGGTAATTTACTGGATATTTTAGGTGTATTTAATGATGCCACTACATTTGCTCAGGATGTCACCAAAGTGAGGAATTCATCTATTACAACACCTTCTAGTAATTATAACAGTGCTGAATGGGATAATTACGCCAGTGATACTTTCATTTATTTAGGATCACATACTATTGATGCGACAGCTCCAAATGAACTTCCAAATATTAACATAAGCTCACCGGCTGATAATGCCATTTTTACAGAGGGAACTGTAATTAGCATAACAGCAGAAGCTACTGATAGTGATGGTAGCATATCTAAAGTGGTGTTTTATGAAGGGGCTAATATTTTGGCGGAAGATATCAGTGCTCCCTATTCATATGACTGGAATAATGCAGCTATTGGCTCCTATTCATTAACTGCCGTAGCTTATGATGATCAAAATGCTTCCGCTACTTCAACGGCAGTTAATTTAAGCGTTGAATCTGCACCGGCTGAACTTTTTAT
>JBEPWY010000238.1:0-5949 GCA_041642185.1 Marivirga sp. | reverse complement strand
AACCTTACAATTACTTCTTTTGGGTAAAAAGCAGCCGCTATGGTGGCAACCGACTGAGATAATTTATCGGTAAAGTAATCCTCCTTATCCTTATAATCCGCCGTAAGGGCCTCAATTTTCATTTTTAACTCTAAATTTTTTAGTGATTTAAAATTGATTAGAGCCAAGGGGTGAATTTTAATACTATTAGTAAATATAAACTCCAATCTAAGCAGTCCTATCCCCTGATTGGGAAGAAACGAAAATTTGAAAGCTTTGGCAGGATCGGACAAAGTAAGCATTACTTTAGTTTCAGGTATTTGTATATTACCTAGATCAATTTCACTGGCCTTCCAATCCAGTAATCCATTATATACTATTCCTCTTTTATTACTAATGGTGCTCACTGTAATTTGTTGACCATCTTTAATAACTTTGGTTGCATTACCAGTACTTAAAACAGCGATAGCCCCTGTTTCACTAGCAACAATAGCTGCATGGCTTGTGCTTCCGCCCCTATCAGTTATTATTGCAGCAGCTTTTTTAAGTACCGGGTCCCAGTCAGGATTGGTATGGTGAGTCACTAAAATTTCTCCTTCTTCCAATAAATCTATTTCAGCTGGACTTTTCAATATTCTTGCTGTACCTGAAACAATTTTATATCCTACATTGATCCCTTCCACAAGTTTTTCTCCTTCTGAAATTAATTTATAATCATAGTATAGGAATCCTTTTTTTTGTGAGTGTATTATATCAGGTTGAGCCTGTACTATATAAATTTCATCATCTATACCATCCTTAGCCCATTCTATATACATCTGCTTTTGATAATGTTCCTCTATAGCGAAGGCCCATTGTGCCAGTTTTTCAATTTCTTCATCATTTAATACAAACTGGAGCTGTTTTTCGGGATCGGTATTAAGATTTATCGTTTTTGTGCCCAAAGAATATTCAGCACCCTTATCTGGTATCACATAAGTCATTGTTTTTTGCTTGGGCCCAAGGTATTTACCTAAAATTGCTTTTTTACCGTTTTTAATACTTGGTTTATATACAGTATATTCATCTGGCATAATATTGCCTTTCATTACATTTTCTCCCAACCCCCATGATCCGTTAATAGTTATTACATCACGAAATCCTGTTGCGGGATCAAGTGTAAAGCATAAACCTGCACAGGCTTTATCAGATCTCACCATTTTCTGGATCCCAATTGATAAACCGACATCCAAATGTCCGATCTTGTTTTCGGCCCGATATTTAATGGCCCTATTTGTGAATAATGAGGCATAACATGATAGGCACGCGTGTAGAAGCTCCCCTTCCGATTCAATATTCATAAAACTTTCCTGCTGACCTGCAAAATTAGCTTCAGGCAGAGATTCAGCGGTCACACTGCTCCTTACTGCCAGCTGAATATCGTTCCTGTATTTTGAATGTAAATGTTTATAGGCTGCTTTTATTTCCTGAATAAGATTTTCAGGTAGAGGCACATTCATTACTAATGTTCTGCATGCATTTCCTAAAATATTTAGGTTGGAAAAATTTTCAGTATCTAGTTTTTTTAAAATTAGGTTAAATTTATTTCTTATATTATCACTATCAAGAAACTCCCAATATCCCTCTGCAGTAATTACAAATCCATCTGGGACATTAATACCTTTGGGAGCCAGTTTATTGTACAGCTCACCCAAAGAAGCATTCTTGTTTCCGACTTTGTTTTCATCGTTTAAACTAATATTTTTAAAGAGAGAAATATATTTGTATTTCTGCATGTCATTAACTTTAATGTGGCATAATATGTAGGAAGTAAGTATTGTTATTTACTAAAGAAAGTTTTCTCCATATCTGTTACCACTAATTGACTTTTCCACATCCGCTTCCTCAAATACACCATATGCAATTTCAAGTATGGTAACAGGTTTTTCCTGTGTTATTATCTGATGTTCAGTTAAAGTAGGTATGAAAAATTCATCGTCTTTTTGTCCCTCAATAATCATGTCGCCAATTACCAGAACAGGATTTCCGCTAATAATTTTCCAAAACTCGCTCCTGTTTTCATGGTATTCCAGACTTATTTCTGTAGTGGGTTCTATGTTGATTAATTTAACCGTACAAGGTTCTTTATAACAATACTGCTCTAGTTTCCCCCATGGCCCGCTATCTTTGTAAACTTCCACATCATCTTTGATATATGCTTTATTTTTCATGCTGTTCATAATTTTAGTTGTTAGTTTAACCAAAGCAAATGATTAACTTTTCTTTAAACGATGATATTCCTTAACCGGGCCGTTGATCTTAATCACCACATCATTATTTCTATTATATTTATATACCGATTAAACTACCAAATAATCCCTATGATTTTATTAATAACGACTTACCGTTAACAAGGGGGTTATCTCGCAAGAAAGATTTGAATTGATTTTAATCTTTAAGGATGATGATTTCTATCATCGTTATCCAGAGTTTATATGTGTATCTTTATTAGACCAAGTAAGAGATAAAAAGTCAGGTAGATAATGCTAGCATTTATTTTCTGGATTTTTTGAAATTTTTATTCACAGCAATAAATTTGGGATAGGTACAGAAATAACAATGCAGATATTATAGAAGTTAAATACTTTTATAAGTGAAGACGAAATAACTGTAGCTTGGAATTGATAAAGTACTATTAATAAATATTAAGCTATTTATTAATATAAAAGGAAATATCAATTGGTGGGAAATTCATCTTAATGATAGTAGCCCACCTACTGTTTTTATTTTTTGTACTATATCGCATATAAATACATCTGTTTATAAAGCTCGGGAACACACTTTTCATTTCTCAATCACCACATCTTCCAACCCACCTGTTTCAATAGAAATTTCAAGCAAATTAGCCGATTTAGCCGTAGTCAGGATTTGATATTCCGTCAATTCTTCCACATAAAATTCATCACCTTTAACAGCGTCTATTTTAATATCAGATAGTATTAAACTAAGCTCACCACTCAATACTTTCCATAATTTACATTGGTTATCATTATTATGGAAGCTTAATTCGCTATTACTTTTCAGGTTAATAATTTTGATTTGGCAGGGTTGATATTGAAAATATTGCTCAAAATAATCCCAGACACCGTAAACCTTATAAACCTTCTCTTCTTTTGCTTCATCAATTTGGATTCTATGATTGGCTGTATCCGACATCAGCTTGGTTGTTTTAATTAATCAAAACAACTCATATAAAAATCTAAAAACGATGATGTGCATTAATATTAGCGCTGATTTATATCAATATCGTAAAAATCATGATATTGGTCAGTTATTATTAATTAAACCACACAATAAATTATAATATTTAGTGGACTTTAGACGTATTCCGCTATTATTTTTTAGCATGCTCAGCCAAATCACTCATACTTTCTATATTTAAATTATCTGCTTGATTTCGGCGCATAAGCATAGCAAATGTATTGTTGAAACCCAAAGGAGAAAGCCAGCTAAATCCGAATTGAGATTGGGATTGCTCATTTACATATTGATAAACCTCATCCGGGTTTCTAAACAATTCATTGAGTTGAGAAGCATTAGAATCCAATAATAAAAGCAGTGCCGTTCCTGTATATTCGGGATATAAATCAATTTCCTGGTTCTTCATTGCATCCATTAATAATTTAGTACCTCCAAAGCCCAACTTCATCTCTACTGTTAAATCAGTATACTCTTCTATTATTAGTTTAAAAAGATGGCCCAATATATAGTTTTCAGTAAAAGCTTTGCTGCCAATTTTAATTACCTCACCGTTCTTTTGTTGCGTTCTCTCATTATTTATTAACTCTCGTTTTACCAGAAAATCTTGTGCAACTGTTTTTGGTTGAAGCTTAAGTTTATCCACACTGTAATTCATTTCAGTCATGGCCGCATCATTAATTTTTCCTGCCAATTTCCCTAAAGCAGTTTCAAGCTGAGGATATTGTTTTAATACGGCTGTTCTTACCATAGGAGCGGCTTCATAGGGAGGGAAATAGTTTTTGTCATCTTTAAGTACTTTCAGATTATAGGCTTTAATCCTGCCATCGGTTGAAAAGCCACTTATTACATCAACTTCTTTTTGCTCCAGCGCTTTATACATTAAGCCTATATCCATTTCAACATAATCGATTGTGAAATCATACCTATTGAACAAGCCTTTTAAACCATCTTCACGATAAATAAATTCTGAAGGAAATCCACCTAATAATTTCTCATTCCTCTCTTTTATTCGATCAGAATTATTGAAAATCACATAACCGAAATACAGCAACAAAAGACCTGTAAAAGATAATAAAACCCATTTGATCACTTTTATTTCACTTTTCTGTATGATTCCCAATACCGCATCCATCAACAAAGCCAATAACGAGGCAGGGATTGCTCCTGCCAATATCATATTAGTATTATTTAGTTGAATACCCTGAAGTATAAACTCTCCTAACCCACCGGCGGCTATAAAAGCACTTAAAGTTGCTACTCCAACATTAATTACCGAGGCAGTTCGTATACCGGCCATGATATATGGTAGGGCTAAAGGTAATTTCACTTTTAATAGAATTTGCGTGAGGCTCATCCCCATAGCAGTAGCAGCCTCTGTAATGGAAGAATCAACCTCAATCAAGCCTGTGTATGTATTTCTTACAATAGGCAAAAGAGCATACAGAAAAAGGGCTATAATTGCAGGCACTATACCAATACCAAACAATGGCAACAAAAATCCTAAAAGTGCAATACTAGGTATGGTTTGTATAATATTAACAAAGCCGATAAATGGTTGAGCAAATCTCTTTTTCGTACCTATAAAGATACCAATGCTTATCCCAATTAGGGTTGCAAAGAATAATGATATAAAAGTGAGTTCTATATGCTCCAGTAACTGTTGTAATATCTCGGAACGATTAACCGCTATAAACTTAAAAAAGTCTCTCATTTGAAATCCTCCTTCCATTTATAAAATGCCTGCATCAGTAACTTGCTTTCTTTATCATCTGCCTTTTGTAGAAGCTGTAAAACGGAATTTTTAGGTTTGATCGCAATTGTCCCTTCATCCAGGTATGGTAATAGAAACTCCATTTTACAAGCATTTAATTCAGCTTGAAACTGATCCGATTGAATAAACTCCTTTACATATTTATTTGCAGGATGGAATATCAATTCTGCAGGACTTGCAATTTGTTGAATTTTCTTATTGCCAATTAAACAAATTCTGTCTGCAAGGCTTACTGCTTCCAATAAATCATGGGTAACCATTACAGCAGTGATTTTTTCTTTCTGTTGTATTTTTCTGAAATCATTTCTGATTTGTACCCGACTGATTGGATCCAAAGCACTAAAAGGCTCATCCATAAGTATCATTTGCGGTTGGGCTATTAATGCCCTGGCAAGCCCAACACGCTGTGCTTGTCCCCCACTTAAGGCATTCGGTAATTTTTGAGACTGAACTTCAAAAGACAAACCCAGTTTATCCATCCATAACCTTACATTTTCATCAATTAATTGCTGATCTTGCTTTTTTAAGCGCGGTACTAAAGCAATGTTCTCATAAATAGTATAATGAGGAAATAAACCCACCTGTTGAATCACATAGCCTATTTTCTTTCGGAGTTCAGTTAATTCTGCTTCTTTTAATGATTTTCCATTGATATATATTTCTCCTTTGGAGGGTTTTTCCAAACCATTAATCATTTTAAGTAATGTTGTTTTACCACTACCACTCGCTCCCAAAAGTACCAATAGTTCCCCTTTCTCAACTTCCATAGAGATATCTTTTAGAACTTCTACCCCTTTGAAGTCTTTACTGATATGGTTAAAACTGATCATTGGCAACAATTTAGAATATTAATATTTAACTGAAAAATATCAACGTATTATTAAATTGAATGCCTTATTTTTACGTTCTGAAATAAAATGAAAAATTAATAATATGAGTAAAGCGGAAATTGTAACAAA
>JBEPWY010000237.1:0-5958 GCA_041642185.1 Marivirga sp. | reverse complement strand
ATTCGATGAAGAAGAGATTTTTAAAATTCTTAAATCAGAATTGCCTCCCTATCATGTGCCTAAAAAACTTTATATGGTTAGGGAATTTAAAATGACCGAGAGTGGTAAAATTGATAGATTAAGTACTCTAAAGCAAGCCAAAATCCATTATAATTGATAAAAATGGAATTGAAGAATTTATCCTCAACCCCATCTATTATATTGTATTATTTCTGAGGTGGTTGACTTGGCCGAACCTCAATTTTACTTGGCAGTGTTCTCGGGTTCATTTCTAATAAATCTACCACTATTTGCCCCATGTCTTCCTGCTGAATTTTCCAATAATCATCTTTATTTGGTTCATGATCATTAAAATAGGTAGCCACTGAGCCCGGCATAATGGTACTGACATTTACACCTGCATGTCGCAGGTCAAGCATTACTGCTTGTGTAAAACCTGTTAAACCAAATTTAGAAGCATTATAAGCAGCTCCTCCTGCAAAAAAATTGGTACCTGCCAAGCTCGAAATAGTGATAAAATATCCTTTCTGCTTCTTTAACTGCTCTACAGAGGATTTTATAGTATAAAAAACACCTGTTAAATTAGTTTCGATTACCTCATTCCACTGATCCACACTAATATCCTCAACAGAACCAAAACGACCTACTCCCGCATTTGCTATTACAATGTCCAATTGGCCCCATTCCTGCATTATAGCATCAACACAGGCTTCATGATCTTTATAATTCCGAACATCTGATTTTAGTCCCAACACATTCTGATTACCAGTTGATTTCTTTAATTTCTCAGCGGCGTCAGAAGCAGCATCTTCACTCCTACTGGTAATAGCTACTTTAGCTCCATGAGCTAACAAAGCCTTTGCTATTCCATACCCTATTCCTTTACTACCACCTGTTATAAGTGCCACTTTGTTGTTAATATTTTCCATTAATTTTATAAGATTTTATAATTGGATAACATCTTTACAACTCTAAAATATAAGAATGGTTTCAAAATGTTGAAGGCTAATTATTCTACATCATTAATAAATAAATATCCTACTCCTTTAACAGTCTTAATAAAGCCCTTCCCCAGCACTTGTCTTATTTTTAATATATGCACATCTACAGATCGGCTTGTTATTTGTTTATCTTCTGTCCAAATAGATTGTAATAGTGACTCTCTTGAGAAAATTTGATTATTATTAACCGCCAGAAAAAATAATAAGTCGAAAGTTTTTGACTGGATTTTTATTAACTTTTTATCATGAATCTGCTGAATGGTTTTATTGGTGAGATTAAAAAATAAACCTCTGATTTGAAATTGCTTTTCCGGAATACTTAATCTAGCATTTTCTTTGTTAAAGAAGCGGTGAATTCGCTTCTGAAATGCTTTTGTACGTAATGGTTTTAAAAGATAATCATCAATTCCCGACTCAAAACTCATTACCTCATATTTCTCGTCATTATTATTTGTTAAAATCACCATTTTAAAATGGTTTGAAAAAACAGGTTCTTTTTTATACGCTTCAAATAATAGTACCCCATCATATTTCATCTTGCCAATTTCAGAAATAACCAAGCAGGGCTTAACATTTTTGATCAATTGAAGTGCATGTTGAGTATCATCTGCAATTTTTATAAAAAATCCTTTCTCTTCTAAAGCCTCAACTAATGAAGTTATGGTTTCCTTATCATCATCAGCTATTATTGCTATTTTCTTTTCTTGCATTGATATTATCAGAATTACATATTCTAATAAAGCAGGTTTTATGCAATAGTTAAAGCGCTAAACATGTTCTTAAAGAGGAAATAATCTGGACTTAACCCAGAGTTAATATTGATTGAGTAATAAAAGTGAGATGTTAACTTTTGGGTAAACCAACATTTAAAATCCTACAAATATACTTTTGAATGGCTGATTTGAAGTTGTCATCTTTTAATTTTATCGGAGCTGAAATTTGAATGATTTTACTATCTTTCATCAAACTATCGAAAGGAGTTATTCTTTTAAAGAAAAACTTATTTTCATAGAAATATAAATCGATTAAAAAATTACAGAAAGCTATATACTTCCATCCGGCAGAACCTGAGCCTGTAAAATCACCTGCTTCCTCAGAAGCACCAAAGATTGCTTTCTCTGCAGAGTGATTCCAGATGCTATTTTGTAAACCCGACTTAATGGCTTCTTTTTCTTTTGTCCGGCAAAAATTCCTGGCTTTTTGTATGTCCAAGGGCTGGAAATTATCATACAGCGGAGACCTGAAAGTAATGAGCCGATAGCGGTTGTAAAAAAAATCAGGCTCAAACACAAAATGCTTATTTGTTTCAAATAAATGAATGACAGAAAATGAGAATTTTTGCTTTTCAATCTCCTCATAATCAGAACCTAAATCGTACAAAACCTCTTTAACTATTTGTAGTGAGGATTCACTGAAATCACTAATTTGTAGAGGAATGGTTTTTATTTCATTCCTAATGTCCGCCTGCTCAAGATATTCCATCAATACACGCCATTCTACAGGAATTGCTAAATTATTGATCATAATGGTATTTGTTTTTTTGGACTAATTATTATTCGAAATGTCAAAAAAAAAGCGGGACAGGACCCGCAATTTAATTTCAAAATTTTAAAAAGGATTATTTAGCTCCAAAAGGATTAAAGCCTGCCAATCCACGCTTAGTACCACTCATTTTATTCATGGTTTTCATCATTTTGCGCATGTCCTTAAACTGCTTAAGTAAATTATTGATTTCCTGAATAGAGGTACCACTACCGGTAGCAATTCTTTGTTTACGGCTGGCATTCATTAGTTCGGGATTACCTCGCTCCTCTTTGGTCATGGAGCGAATGATGGCTTCTACCGGCTTAAAAGCATCGTCATCAATGTCCATATCTTTAATTTGCTTGCCCATACCAGGAAGCATACCCAACAGGTCTTTGATGTTACCCATCTTCTTGATCTGCTGTAATTGTGAAAGGAAATCTTCAAAATCAAACTGATTTTTTCGTATCTTTTTAGATAAACGGCTGGCTTCTTCTTCGTCAAAAGTTTCCTGTGCCTTTTCAACCAAAGAAACCACATCACCCATACCCAAAATACGCTGAGCCATCCTGTCCGGATAGAAAAGGTCTATGGCGTCCATCTTTTCACCCGTACTGACAAATTTGATTGGTTTGTCTACTACAGTTCTGATCGATAAGGCCGCACCACCTCGTGTATCACCGTCTAATTTGGTTAATACAACACCATCAAAATTAAGTCTTTCATTAAAGGTTTTAGCCGTGTTAACAGCATCCTGGCCTGTCATGGAATCTACAACAAATAATGTTTCGGAAGGATTAAGTGCTTTTTTCAGCTCTTCTATTTCCTGCATCATCGCTTCATCCACAGCTAATCGACCGGCAGTATCAATTATCACAACACTTTTACCTGTATTTTTAGCGTGTTTAATGGCGTTGTTAGCAATTTCAACAGCATTTTTATTGTCCGGTTCAGCATAAACATCTACTCCTATTTGCTCTCCTAACACCTTCAACTGCTCAATAGCGGCAGGTCTGTAAATATCACAAGCTGCTAAAAGGACTTGTTTTCCTTGTTTTTTTAATCTGTTAGCTAATTTACCGGTGAATGTTGTTTTACCTGAACCTTGAAGACCGGAAATTAAAATGGTGGCTGGAGATCCTTTTATAGTAATATCTTCCTGCTCCCCTCCCATTAACCTGGATAATTCCTCTTTGGTGATTTTCACCAAAAGCTGACCTGGAGAAACTGAAATTAAAACATCACGGCCTAAGGCTTCTTCTTTAATTCTATCGGTTACCTCTTTGGCTACCTTAAAGTTAACATCGGCATCTACCAAGGCTCTGCGAATTTCCTTCACAGTGGTAGCTACGTTAACTTCAGTAATTTGTCCCTGACCTTTCAGGGTTTTAAAAGCTCGGTCTAATTTATAACTAAGATTATCAAACATATCGTTATCCTAAAATTTGATGCAAAAATAAGAAATTTATTAAGTTTTGCAGTGAAAATTACTCACAGAATTTATTTATAGCAGCCAATCCTTTTTCTTCCTTCAATGAAGCGGAAATTTTATAGTAGTCACAAGCCAGGTCCGGCTGCCGGTTAAACCTGTATGCCTCAGCTAAATAAAAGTTAGCCGATGATAATTCATCGTTCTTTTTAAGTGCTTCTTTTAATTGCCTTATAGCCTCTGAATATTCTCCTTTTTCCAAAGCTAAATACCCAAGATTCCTATAGACATATGGATTTTTCTCGTCAATAGAAATACTTTGTCTTAAATCACGATAGGCCTTTTCATAATCCCCAGATTTAGTATAAATGAAGCCTCTGTTATTAAGGAAGTAAGGTTGGAATTTATCATAGCTGATAGCTTTATTCACTGATTCCAAAGCACTTTCAAAATCATCCTGATCTGTTTGAATTAAGGCCAGCAGATTCCATGCATTGGCTTCATCAGGATTCTTCTCCAGAGCTATTTTGGTATATTTTTCTGCATTCTCGTAATCTTTCTGATAGTAATAGACTATACCAATATTTGCAAATATCTCAGCATTAGAAGAATCAATGGAGGCAGCTTTCAGAAAAGTTTCTTTGGCTTCAGGGTATTTTTTTAAACCAACCAATGAAAGGCCTTTTGATAAATAAACAAAAGCGGAATCCCGGTATTCTTGCATAACAGGTTCCAGGTCATCTAAGGCTCTGTAATATTCCCCTACCTGATAGAAAGCATTACTCCTATTATAATAGGCACGCATATAATCAGGCTTTAAAGTAATAGCTTTTTCAAATGCTTGTATTGCTTCATAGGGATGACCATTTTTATATAAAGCAACTCCTCTTGCATTCCATGCTGCAGGATTTTCAGGATTCAATTCTACTGCATCCTCAAAAAGCTCAACGCTTCTTAGGACATTTCCATCCTCCATTTCCTGGTAACCTTTTTGAATTAATTTTTGCTGGCGTTGCTCTTTAGAAGAGCAAGATGCCAGTAAGAATAAACCAAAAACTAGATAATGGAATACGTATTGTCTCATAAGAATTATTAGCTTTTAGTAGCTTGATAATATGGTTAACAGTTTCTTCATGAAAGAAGATTTTTTAAGCAAATGGTACTTTTTTCATTTTTATACCTAATTCTGTCTCAATTTTCTGCAATTGGTGCAGATCATTTTTTGTTACAAAAGCCATACTGATGCCTTGCTTGCCAGCACGGGCAGTTCGGCCACTTCTATGAATATAATAATCTATCTGACGTGGAATTTCATAATGAACAACAAAAGCTAGATCCGCTATATCAATACCTCGGGCAGCCACATCAGTTGCAATTAACAAATCTGATTTATTCCCTTTAAAAGCACGTAACATTTTATCGCGGTCTTTTTGGTGCATATCTCCTTCCAATATCCCAACAGATTGTTTTCTGGCAGTTAGTTGCTCATGCAAGGCACGTGCTGCCACTTTTGTATTACAAAAGATAACACCTCGCTCATTTTTCTGAGTCTTGAGGAAATACTGTAAAACAGCCATCTTTTCATCATTGTCACAAGGCACATATTGATGATTAATGTTTTCATTTACAATTCCATTTCCTGATGCTTGAATATGCTGAGCATTCGGATCTAAATATTTCTTGATCAGATACTTTATATCAGAAGGAATAGTTGCTGAAAACAACCAGATATTCTTTTTATGTGGCATGGACTGAAAGATGAATTCAAGATCTTTCTTAAAACCCATACTTAACATTTCATCTGCTTCATCCAAAACCACTGTATTGGCCTGTCTTATATCCACAGCTTTTCTTCTTATCAAATCAGTTAAACGGCCCGGGGTTGCTACTAATATATGGGTAGGTCTCCTAAGTGCCTGAATCTGTGCTTCAATTTTTGCACCGCCATAAACGGCTTCAGTAAATATTTTATCTGAATACTTAGTAAACTTAAATAGTTGTTTT
>JBEPWY010000236.1:0-5967 GCA_041642185.1 Marivirga sp. | reverse complement strand
GAAGTGGGTGACGGCAAGCAGGCATTTATAGATTATTTAAATAAAATGGCTACAGAATATCCCGGCAAGAAAGTAGAGTTTAAAAAAGCTATTACAGAAAATGAATTTGTAGTGCTTCATTGTTTCCAGACCTGGCCAGGGGATAAAAACTATGCAGGCATCGATATTTTTCGTTTTGATGACAATGGCAAAATAATTGAGCATTGGGATGTACTGCAGGTAATACCGGAGCATTCCAAAAATGGCAATAGTATGTTTTAGAAGAATAAGCAGCTTTTCACCAAAATAATACCCTTCTATAGAAAAAATCTCTCTAACTATTGTTCTCCTACTGAGAGAATAACCACTGTCAATATTATGCTCATTTAAAACAATATTGATAACTTTCGTTATAATCTATATCTTCATAGAAAAATAATGACATTACTTTTTATATATCTTTTCATAGCGCTGTTTATTTCATTCTTGTGTTCAATTCTGGAATCCGCTATATTATCAGTACCAATATCTTATTTAATGGCGAAATCGGAAAAAGGAGATAAATCCGCTGATACGCTCATTTCAATGAAGCAAAACGTAGATAAGCCCCTATCTGCCATTCTTTCATTAAATACCGTTGCCCATACAATAGGTGCAGCCGGGGTTGGTGCACAAGCTACTATTGTTTTTGGTGAAGCTTATTTCGGGCTTGTTTCAGCAATTCTTACCATATTAATATTAGTGTTTACTGAGATAATACCTAAAACATTAGGAGCCAACTACAGCAAAGAATTAGGGCCCTTTACTGCCAGTACTTTAAAAGTGTTAATCTTTATTACCTATCCACTAGTGTTATTGGCGGCAGTAATTACCAAATTACTACTTAATAAAGAGCCCGAATTAACAACCAGCAGAGAAGAAATATCAGCTTTGGCCAATATTGGAACACAAGAAGGGATTTTTGGTGACAAAGAAAATAAAATTATTCAAAACCTGATCAAACTTAAAAGCATTAAAGTTTCTGAAATTATGACTCCCAGGGTAGTCATGGTGTCTGCCAATGAAAACATGAAACTTGAGGAGTTCAATAAAAACAAAGAATTTATACAGTTTTCCCGCATTCCTATTTATAAAAATAACAGGGATAATATTACAGGCTATATTTTTAGGCAGCAGGTCTTCGAGAAACTGGCAGAGGATCAATTTGAGCTTCAATTAAAAGAACTCAAACGCGAGATAATTGTACTTGGAAATACCACTACCTTATTTAATGCATGGGAGAAATTGCTTACTGAAAAAGAACACATTGCCCTTATTGTGGATGAATATGGAGGAGTTGATGGTATTGTAACTCACGAAGATATTATTGAAACACTGGTTGGATTTGAAATTGTAGATGAAAAAGACGAAATAGTGGACATGCAACAATATGCATTGGAGCGGTGGAAAAAACGAAGAAAAGGGCATATGTATTAAATAAAATTCCTGAAGCTCCTAAAAGAGTAATTTATGGTTGACAATAGCTTTATTGTTAAATTAAAACCTTTTTTTACTGTATGCCTTTTTGCCCAATTTTAACCATTTCAACGTACCATATAAATACAACATCCCAAGTACCAAGCAGAAAAGAGAGGAAACGACCATAAAAGTCATTTTAGCTTCTAATTCATTCAGGTAAGGATCATCAATAAGGATAACAGCTGGTACACCCACAAAAGCACGCAATAAAAAAATAAATGAAACCAGAAATAAAATAGCTTTTGTGAAAGGAAGCTGAAATTTTCCAGAAGCTGCTGAAAACGCATATAAAGACCATATCGCCAATGCTACAGCAATAAAAGAAGTAATATAGATGGGATAATTAGAACCGCTTTCTGCTAATTGAGCCATCCCTTCGCCAGCACCAAAAAACCTGTACCAATTGGCCCCGCCAATAATGATTAAAATATGCAAAAAAGATGCGATGGCGCTTAAAATTCCTGCTGCTATTAAACATCTATTCTTACTGGTCATTTTTCAGCTATTCAATTGTTGTTATATCCTTTAACTACCACTATTATATATAATAATATTCAAATATTGATCTAAATTTAAAATTTTAACTCTATCCTATAATTTTTTAAAGGTCCTAAATGAGTGATCTATACAATAACCATAGGATTGACCCAAATATGAAGAAATTGATGTTTTTCAGCAAACACATATTTTTTTAGAATACCAACAATAGAGAATACCGACATAAAGGAGACAAAAAAAGCCCTAACATCAAATGAAATCAGGGCTTTTCAACAAACACCTATAATTAATTATTTTCTTATTTGCCCTGTTCCCAATACATAATACTTATTGGTCACCAATTGCTTTAAGCCCAATGGCCCACGGTGATGCAACTTATCTGTACTGATGGCCAGTTCGGCACCAACGCCCATTTGCCCGCCATCTGTAAAACGGGTGGAAGCATTATGATAAACAGCTGCGCTATCTACCTGCTCCATAAATTTCATCGCATCATCCGTGTTTTCAGTTAAGATAATATTGGAATGGCCACCTGAATAGGTATTGATAAAATCAATAGCTCCATCTAAGCCGTCCACCACACCCATGGCTGCTTTCATGGCCAGGAATTCTTCATGCCATACATCGTCGTTAGCGATCTCTTCATTAGTTTCTAAAATGTCAACTGCTTCTTTGCTTGCCACCACTTGAACTCCACTGGCAACTAATTCCGCTTCGATTTTTTTCATCACCTCTTTATAGTCCGGACGGTTTTTATCTACCAAAATTTTATCCAATGCATTACAGCCTGAAATTTTATCGCATTTCGCGTTAACAATCACAGGAATCACTTTGTCCATATCGGCATCAGGGGCTACATATGCAAAATTATTGCCACGGCCACTTACCAATACAGCACATTTTGCATGTTGTTTCACAAAATCAATCAGTTTTTCGCCACCTCTTGGAACTATTAAATCTAACGGCTGGTCAGGATTTCGTAAAAATTCCTGGGTAGTGGCACGATCCATTTTCAAGTATTGAATCCAGTCTTCTTCAAGACCATTATCTTTTAAAGCTTTGTGCCAGCATTTCACCAACTCCTCGTTGGTGTTATGTGCTTCTTTACCACCTTTTAATAAGATTTTATTATTGGCTTTAAAAGCCAATACCGCTGCTTCAATGGTAACATCAGGTCGTGATTCATAAATAATCATGATAGTACCAAATGGAGCCGTTTTGTTAGTGATTTTCAAGCCGTTTTCCAGCGTATCATCACTAATTACTTTACCCACAGGATTATCCTGCGCCTTTACTTCCTTTACAGCCCTGATCATATCGTCCACCTTGGCGGCATCCACTACCAGGCGATCATAAAGTGCCTGATCATCTCTTTCAAAGGCATCCAGATCTCTTTTATTTGCAGCAATAATAGCGTCACGATCTGAATCGAGATAATTTATCATTGACTGTAATACTGCGTTTTTTTTATCTGTGTTTAATAATTTCATAAATCAATTTTTTTAACTCTAAAGTCTATTCAATGATGAATTGATCATCAGATTTACCCTACAATAACCAATTGAATAATCAAATTCACAAGTGGTTAGCGTCATTACCCATCAAAATATAATGAACAAAGCGGCTTAGTCTTCTTCTTTGTAAATACGGGTACCTACATTTTTACCATGTACAATATCCAGTATTACATTTTCGCGTTTACCATTAGCAATAAAAGTAATAATGTCTTTAGAGGCCGCTTTTTTGGCTACACTAATTTTAGATTCCATTCCTCCACGGCCTTCACCTTCTTTTTTAGTAGATGACTGTACAAATTGTTCTACTTCCTGGTCTGTAGTAACAGAACGGATCACAGATGAATCATCATTATCAGGATGGCCGTCATAAATACCGTCTGTATCAGTAAGTAAGATCAGCGTATCAGCATGGATCAATTCAGCTACCAGGCTTGCTAGCTCATCATTATCCGTAAACATTGACATAGATAATGAAACAGCATCATCTTCATTGGCTATAGGAACAATTCCCTGACTAATGAGCCCTTCATAGCAATTGATCATGTTGTCACGGTGTCTGCCAAGGTCAAAATCTCGCTTGGTAGCCAAAACCTGTGCACAACGCATTCCATAATCATGGAAAAGGCTGTAATAATGACGCATCATCCGTGGTTGACCTACGGCGGAGTAAACCTGCCTTCGCACGGTAGGATCGGTAATCGTATTATTATCTAAAACCTCTTTACCGGCTATAACTGAACCAGAAGAAATTAATACTGTAATAATATCTTCTTCATAAAGCTGCGCGATTTGATCTACCAATCGTTTTAATATCGGTACAACGATGCGGTTATCTTTATTCACCATCACGTTGGTACCCACTTTTATAACTACTCTTTTTTTGTATTGCTTTTCAACTTCCATTTGAGATAGGGAATTATTTTCCTAATTCTACTGCACGGTTAAATGCTGCATAAGCAGCTTCTTCAATTAATTGTTTTACATTATTATCTTCCATTGAGTCTAAAGCAGCACGGGTAGTACCGCCCTTAGAAGCTACCAATTCCATCCATGATTCAGGAGAAAGGTCAGATTGGTTGAACAATTCAACCGCACCTTCGAATGTTTGGCCTACCAATACTTTAGAGTCGTGTTCTGAGAAGCCCATTTTAAGTGCCGCTTCCAGCATTGATTGCATAAAGTAAAATACATAAGCAGGGCCACTACCTGAAATACCTGTTGAGGCATCAATATCATTTTCTGTATCTAGTCTTACTGATTTACCTGTAGTGTTCAAAAGGTTCTCAACAGTAGATAATTCCAGACGGGAAACTTCATCAGATGCAGTAAAAGAGGTTAATCCTTTTCCTACCTGAGCAGGAAGGTTAGGCATTGCACGTACTACTTTAGATATTCCCAATCCGTCTTTTAAGCTTTGGATGGTTATACCTGCCATAATAGAGATCACCACCTGATCTTCGTTCATCAAATGTTTGATTTCCTTAAAAAGTATATCACAATTATATGGTTTTACTGCAATAAAGATTATATCGGCTTTAGGAAGACAGTCTTCTAGTTTTGAATAAACATCAAAACGGCTAATTTTTTGCAACTCTTTTGTTTTTTCAGAGTTGGTATCAGATATCATTAGATTGTCAGTTTTAAGGAATTCCGATTTTACCAGGGCTTTTGCATAAGCCAATCCCATATTTCCGGCTCCTATTACTAATACTTTCATGTGTATTTTGTTTTATTTTTTAATCTTTGATTTTATTATAAACGCTTTACATGCAAGCATTGTGCATTTTTGCCTTAAAATTTAAATTAATTTAAATTAGCCGTCACCCTATACATATAAGGTTATGGGCTATCTCGCTTAATAATGGGATTATTGAGTGGAAAAAGAAATATTGTCATCACTGTGCCAAATTGTTAAACAGTGCGTCATATAGTCACAATTGTGCAGATATGGCAGTTAAAACGGCTTCAAAATGAACAATAAGGATTTTTAATTAAAGAAATATTCTTAGATTCATATTATAATTGAAAAAACATCTTTTTGAAAGAAATTTTACAAACTGAAAGACTAAGGCTAAGAGAGCTAAGCTACGCCGATACAAAATTTATAATCAGCCTACTTAACAGCCCTGGCTCGTTAAAATATATAGGCGATAGAAAAGTAAAAACAGAGGAGCAGGCAAAAATTTATCTTGAAAATGGTCCCTTGAAAAGCTACAAGGATAATGGATATGGTAAATATTTGGTAGAAAGGAAAGCTGATGATTGCGCTATAGGCACATGTGGGATTATCAAAAGAGACTTTTTGCAACATCCTGATATAGGCTATGCACTTCTGCCTGAATATACCGGCAAAGGATATGCGTATGAAATAGCTGCTGCCACAATGGTTTATGCCAAAGAAAGATTAAAGCTTAAAACAATTCTGGCTATTACTGATCCAGAAAATACTCATTCA
>JBEPWY010000235.1:5626-6022 GCA_041642185.1 Marivirga sp. | reverse complement strand
TCAAAGCATGCAAAAAATGGTAAACTATAAACACCTGCTAATAATCTCGATTTTGGATTTTCAGGGGCGTTTATCTCCAGGAATAAGATATCTTTTGATTCTTCCTCTGCTATCCTTTTAAATTGAGGGGCAAAAGCTTTGCAAACTCCACACCAGTCTGCATGGAATTTTACTATTACTTTTTTATTATTAGTTAAAAAGCTATCTAAATTTAAGTCGTTTGCTGTTTGTATCATGTCTTTTGATTTTATATTTAGATGTATATACATGGATACTGATGAATTGTTTTAAGTTCTTTTAGAAGGCTTTTATTGCGAGGTGTACTTTATAGAAACTGTAAAGTAGAAATGATTAATCCATATCTAGAGAATATTTAAAAGCATTAGACTCTGTCGA
>JBEPWY010000235.1:0-5616 GCA_041642185.1 Marivirga sp. | reverse complement strand
TTAATTTATTCGTCTATAAAATTCAGTAGATAACTAAAAAAATTAAAATATCCTTATTCTATACAGCTTCCAAAATAAAATAATAAGATGTATGTTTTCCTGATAAGTTTATATCAATAATGGAATGTTTTCTCATTTTAAAATAAATGATTTGAATTAATTTTAAATGCTTTTAATATATTTCACAGGTAAAATTACTTTGCATTAAATATTTTTCAGATAATATATACAGTGTTTTTTAAATATTAAAATAAAACCATTTTTTGATCCGATGGATAAAAGCCTATTAAATCTAAAAATAAATTTGATTTACTTTAATAGGAATCTAGTCATTTAAAATCAATAAAGCACTCTGAATTTTATAGTATGATCAACTGCTCTTAATGCTTTAATTAAATCTTTGGAATAAGCTTTATCTATATCTGTGATTACATAGCCAATCTTTTCATTTGTTTTTAGGTACTGACCAACAATGTTGATCTCATGTTCAGCAAAAAGCTGATTGATTTTAGCAATGATGCCGGGTACATTTTTATGTATATGAATAAATCTGTGAGCATTTTGTAACCTAGGTAACTGTAAATTAGGGAAATTCACACTGTTTGTAGTGGTACCTGTATTAATATAATCCATTATTCTTGTAGGAACAAACTGTCCTATATTTGCTTGTGCTTCTTCTGTACTTCCTCCAATGTGGGGCGTCAAAATTGTATTGGGCAAACCTCGTAATTCACTATTAAATGGATCATCATTGCTCTTTGGTTCGGAAGGAAAAACATCAATAGCACAACCTGCCACTTTTTTAGTTTCAAGTGCATGTTTAAGTGCTATTATATCTACTACGTGGCCCCGGCTTAAATTTAAAAAAATCACGCCTTCCTTCATTAAGTTAAATTCTTTTTTACCAATGATATCTCTGTTTTCTATTCTTCCATCAACATGTAAAGTGATCACATCAGTAGTTGATAGCAGTTCGTCTAGTGACTCAACCTTTGTCGCATTTCCAAGGGCAAGTTTTTCTTCTATATCATAATAATATACGTCCATGCCTATGCTTTCAGCGACTACAGAAAGTTGTGCTCCAATATTTCCGTAACCAATAAGGCCTAATTTTTTCCCCCTGATTTCACGGCTTCCTGAGGCAGATTTATCCCATTTTCCATGGTGCATCAGTATTGACTTATCAAAAATGTTCCTGATTAACATGATTATGCTTCCAATAGCCAACTCTACCACAGACCGTGTATTGCTAAATGGGGCATTAAAAACAGCAATTCCTCTTTCCTGGCTTGCCTCCAAATCAATCTGGTTTGTTCCTATACAAAAAGCACCAATAGCCATTAACCTATCAGCACTTTCTATAACTTTTCTTGTTATTTGGGTTTTGGAACGTATCCCTAAAATGGAAATACCTTTTATTTTTTCACATAATTCATCCTCATCCAATCCAGCAGGATAAACTTCCACTGAAAAACCTTCACTCTCCAGCATGTCTACAGCTGTAGGATGAACATTTTCAAGCAATAAAACCTTTATTCGGTTTTTCGGATAAGAGATAGCTGAGCTTATTTTATTTTCAAATAAAACCTCATCCAGGGAAGGGGCAATATGATCTGCTTTTTTCATAACTTTCTCTCGGCTTACATTTTCTGTAAAGGCATAAAATTTATTGGCCAAGCCAGCTGCTTTAATTTCATAGTCATTATGGCCATCACCAATCACGTAAATATCACCATCTAAATCTAGTGTACGAATAACATCCGCTTTACCGCCATCTCTTGATAGTGGGTTATTTTCATCAAATCCTTTTACATTTCCTTGTTCATCAAAAATCAGTTCATTGGCAAAAATATGGTCAGGCAAAACACCTAATTCTGTAACAATGGGCTCAATATATTCTTTGAAACCACTAGAAATCACAAATATATTATCCGAATATTCCTTAAAGAATTCCTTATTCCTCTTAAATGATATTGATACCTGGTCTTTTAAAGACTTAATTAGTTCAGGCAAATGGGATTTATTGGCTTGCAAAAGAAGTAGACGATCTTTTAATGAATCTCGAAAGGATATTTCTCCGTTCATTCCTAAATCTGTTAATTCTTTTATTTTAGCTTCCGCTTCATTTTTTTGAGGTTTACCCTCTAAAGAGATAGAAGCTAATAAATCCATGGCTTCGACACGTGTTAAGGTGCTATCGAAATCGATGATAAAATATTTATCCATAATTGATTGATGTACTTAAAAAGAACTATAAAATCACCGCTTTTATTGAAATGCTAATTAAGTTAATTTAAGTCTTTAATATCCTCTTCTTCATTTCTGAACTTTTCCATGCCACTTTTGAAATGCAAGTCGCGCTGAGGAAAAGGAATTTCAATATTATTTTCTTTAAATGTTTTGAAAATGCTATAATATAAATCGCTTTTTAAAGCATTTGGCCGTTGAATAAATTCTGATGTCCAAAGTATTAATTTAAAATTAAGGGAACTGTCCCCATATTCATCAAACCATAAGCTCGGTTCAGGAAATTTTAATACACCGGGGTGCTTTTTGGCTACTGCTATTACAAGCTCCCGAACCTTTTCAGGGTCTTCCTTATAAGCCACTCCTACAGGAATTTTAAATCTGACTTTTCTGTCATTATGACTCCAGTTAATTACTTGTGAATTAATGAATTCTGAATTAGGGACAATAACTGAAATATTATCATTGGTAATAACTGTAGTGGAACGCATTGAGATAGAATATACATCACCATTAATATCTCCTACTTCAATTCTATCACCAACCTTAATGGGACGTTCAAATAAAATGATAATACCTGAAATAAAATTGTTCGTTACATTTTGAAGACCAAAACCTATACCAACACCCAATGCACCTGCTAGCAGACCCAAAGTACTTAAATCAAACCCTGCAGATTGAAAAATAGTAATAAAGCCTATTACTATTAATACATAACGTACAATTGTGCCTATGGAAGCGGTAACACCGGTATCTTTTATATATCTATTAAGTACTCTTCTTTCAAGGATTCTACTGAAGCGCTTGGATAGGAAAACTAATAAAAAGCTCGATAGGATTATAAAAAATAACGTCAACAAGGTGAAATCGCTCCCCTTAATATCAAAAATAACTACATTAAGTAATTCATTTAACTTACTTAATACATCTTTAAATCCTGTTTTTACTGATTCCATAAACCGAAGATATGTATTATGGCATTAAAAGTGAAGAATCTCCATAAGAAAGAAACCGGTAATTATTATTTAAAGCTTTACTATAAACCGTTTTCCAATCATCTCCAAGCAAAGTTGCAATTAACAGCATTAAGGTTGATTCAGGCTGGTGAAAATTGGTAATCAATCCATTAATCACTTGAAATTGATATCCTGGAAAAATGAAAATCTCTGTGTCACCATATAACACTGGTAACTTTTTATTCTCCAGATATTCCAAAACGGCATTAAAAGCTGTTTTTCTGTCGGGTAAATTCTCAAAGTTAGTTTCATAAGGAAATAGTTTTTCAATATGAAAGCGTTCTGATAAATTATTAATTAATTGTACTCCAAACCAATAGGCACTTTCAAGGCTTCTTACTGATGTAGTACCTACCGGAATAATAGGTTCGTCAGTTTTTGACAAAAATTCAATTGTACTTTTTTCAATTTGGATTTGCTCACAATGCATTGGGTGCTCTAATACATTCTCTGATTTGATGGGTTGAAAAGTACCTGCTCCTACATGTAAGGTGAGGTACTGTGTTTGATGCCCCTCAGCCTTTAATGATTGAATTAGATTGTCAGTAAAATGTAAGCCTGCAGTTGGAGCCGCCACGGCACCCTCATTTTTGGAATATACCGTTTGATAACGTGGCTTATCATCCTCCGTAGCTTCTCTATTTAAATAGGGAGGGAGCGGAGTAGTCCCCATCATTTCCACTATTTCCACAAAAGGTACGGTAGGATTGTCCCATTCAAACTGTATATGGTTTTTTTCATAATCGGCATAAGAGGCCTTCACTTCCACTTTACCATAAGCAGTTTCAAAGAACCGCTCCAGCACATCATCGGCTTTCCATCTTTTTCTGTTGCCTACCATGCAAAGCCAAACACATTTCCCTTTTACCAACATGGCTTCAGCTATCTCTGTAGTAGGGAAAACGGCTGAAAGTAAAAATATTTCTATTGAAGCACCTGTTTGCTTTTGAAAATGAATTCTGGCAGGTATTACTTTAGTATTATTGAAAAATAAAGTGCTTTTGTTAGGCAAAAACTGGTTGAGATCAAAAAACTGCTTATGCACTATTTCACCTTTTTGGTAAACCAATAATTTTGAGTGATCTCGGTGGTTTAAAGGAAACTTAGCAATACGATCGTCATCTAGATGATATTTGTAGTCCTGCAAATTTATTTTTGAGGCTTTGTTCAGCAAATCTGGCATAAAAGTGTCAATTTGTAGCAAAGATAAGTGGTATTGCTTTAAGGATGAAGCCCGAATTATTAAAAGCACCGTATTAAATATTTTAGGTATTAAATTATTTTAATTATACTTGTTCAATTTCAACTAGTCTTCATGAAAATTAGCAAAGTCAACATAAAACACCGTCAACTTCAATTCAAATTTGAAGCAGGTACTTCCCGAGGTACTCTAAATTCAAAAGACAGCTGGTTTATAGAATTGTTATGCGACAATGGCATAACAGCTATTGGAGAAGCCGGCCCTCTTAAAGGATTAAGTTTAGATAACTTAGATGAAATACCTGATCATTTGGAGTTGATTGCTGAAAAATTAAAAGGAAAGGAAGTTCCTGATAATATGGAGGATATTTTTTTGATGATAGAAAGCATGGTCGACAGTGATTTTCCTTCCATTACTTTTGCACTTGAAACAGCCTTGTTGGATGCTATGCATGAAGGGGAAAAGAAGATTTTTGATACAGGTTTTTATTCCAATGAGAAAAGACTACCTATCAATGGTCTGGTTTGGATGGGTACAGAAGATTTTATGAAACAGCAGATTGAAGAAAAGCTGAATGCAGGTTTTAATTGCATTAAAATGAAAATAGGAGCTATAGATTTTGCCACAGAATTGCACCTGTTGAAATTAATTAGAGAAAACTACTCTAAGGAACATATAACATTAAGAGTGGATGCTAATGGTGCTTTTTCAGCAGAAGAAGCTTTAGCTAAACTCTCTGAATTAGCTAAACTAGACATTCATTCCATTGAACAGCCTATAAAAGCAGGCCAATGGAAGAGAATGGCTCAACTTTGCAAAAAATCTCCAATACCCATTGCCCTGGATGAAGAATTAATCGGTATTTCAGAACCAGCGCAAAAGGAAAAACTACTAGAAATCATTCAACCTCAATATATCATATTAAAACCTAGTTTGATAGGTGGTATTGCATCCACTTTAGAGTGGGTGGATTTGTGTGAACAATACAATATTGATTGGTGGTTGACTAGTATGCTTGAATCAAATATTGGTTTAAATGCAATTTGCCAATTAGCTGATTATCTGAACGTTTCAATGCCTCAAGGATTGGGTACAGGCCAGCTTTACCATAATAATATAACCTCACCTTTAACTATTGAAGAGGGAGAGGTT
>JBEPWY010000234.1:0-6025 GCA_041642185.1 Marivirga sp. | reverse complement strand
GTGCCTTCCGGGGTGTATTGCCTGATATTCACTTCATAAATATTCATATCCTTAGCCCTTTCAGGAAAAGATGTGGTAGTTTCCCCCTCTTTTATTAGTGTAGAACTTTGACATGATGTTATTATTAAAAGAGCCATCAATGAAATGAAAAATGTATTAAATCTATGCATATATTGTATAAAGGTCTTTTTTTGGTAAAAGATTATTAATTCCAGCTTATTAAAACTTCTTCGTCCTGATTTTCCATTTCAAAATAAGGAAGATTTTCTACTTGCAGGCAAATTCTGTCCGCATTTGGTAACGGATCAAAATTTGAGATCTGATCCATAATTTTAAAATCTTCTTTCTGAACAGGAATAGTGGTTTTATTTACTTTGATCTTATCTTTCAACTGCCCGTTAAAACCATGCATAAATACTTTCACCTTTTTATATTGTGATTTGTATTCACCGGTCTTTTCCGATAAAATAATTTGCTTTTCAGCTGGATTTAAAGTGATATCTCTTTGATAAGAGGCCCCCTGTACATAATCGAAAGTGTCACCATCATCTTCATAATAATGGTAGGTGTTCGCTTTATTTCCTGCATAAATATGAAGGTTGAGCGTTTCATTCTGATTATTGGTAAGGCTCTGAACTTTATCCTGCATAGGTATAATAGCCGAAGCTTTCACATAAACAGGTAATCTTTCAATAGGGCATTCTGCAATTATTTCCTGATTGCCGCTGTAGTGAGTATCATTAAATATGTCATACCATTCTCCTTCAGGAAAGTATACCTTAGCTAAATTTACTTTACTGGCCACAGGTGCAACTAGTATGTCAGAGCCAAATAAATATTGATTTTCATACAAAGGGGAGTAAATTTTAGCGTCATGAGGATAATAAATAGCTAAACTCCTTGCCACAGGAATACCACTTTCATGTGCCTGATAAAAAGCTGAATAGATATATGGCATCATTTGATACCTTAAATTAATATAATTTCTTGATATTTCCTCCACTTCCTCTCCATAAGCCCATGGCTCAGAATCACGGCTGTTGATCATGGAGTGTCCTCTGAAAAAAGGAGCAAAGGCACCTATAGAAATCCATCTGGCAAAAAGTTGGCTATCAGCCTCTCCGGCAAACCCGCCTATGTCGTAACCAGAAAAAGCTACACCTGCCATACCTAAGCTGTTAACCAGTCGTACTCCAAGTAGCATATGCTCATCATCCGCTACATTATCTCCTGTCCATACTGCGGCATAGCGCTGAATGCCTGAAAAGCCTGCTCTTGTAAGATTGAAAATCCTTTTATTAGGCATATTTTGCTTGGCTCCTTCATAGGCACTTCTAGCCATTTGCATACCATAAATATTTCTTCCTTTTCTGGCAGTAGCTTTATTCCCTTCAAAATCGAATTCAATTAGTTCAGGTAAATACTGGCCCCAGGTGGCAATTTCGTTCATATCGTTCCAAAAACCATCTATACCCATATCTGTATAGCTTTTAAGTTTTTCTGCCCACCAGGTTCTTACGGAAGGCTTAGTGAAATCAGGAAAATGACACCAGCCAGGCCAAACTTCGCCTTCATAATTGCTGCCATCAGGAAATTTAACAAACACATCCTGTTGTATACCAGAGTCATAGGCATTATAACCTTTTTCAATTTTAATGCCCGGATCACAGATCACTACTACCTTAAAGCCTAATTCTTCTAATTGCTTCAGCATACCTTCAGGATCCGGGAAGTCCTTTTTATCCCAGGTAAATATTTTGTACTGCTCCATATAATGGATGTCCAATACAATTACATCTGCAGGTATTTCCTTGTCTCTAAAATTTTTAGCAACGCTTAAAACCTCCTTGTCCGGTCGGTAACTGTAACGACATTGTTGGTAACCTAAACTCCATAATGGAGGGAGTTCCATTCTTCCAGTTAAATCTGTATAACTGCTGATAATTTTCTCTACACTATCCTCGTGAATAAAATAGTAGGACATATCGCCTTGATCAGCCGAGAAACTGGAGAACCTTCTGTTGGAAGCTCCAAAATTGAAGTGTGTTTTATGAGAATTGTCTAAAAAGATACCATAAGATAGTCCGCTATGGATACCAATATAGAAAGGAGTAGTGCAATAAAGCGGATCACTGTCTGGCGGATAACCGAAGTGATCGGTGTTCCAGTTTTGGTAACCATGACCTTTTCTGTCTAAAGGACCAGTTTTCTCACCCAAGCCAACAAATCGTTCATCTTTTTGTAATTTTTTATAAGTGCTTACCTGCTCGCCAATCCAGGAGGTGCCTAGGGCAGCATCATCTTCATTCAGTATTTCTCCCGATGGGGTTTTGAAAATAACTGTAAAAGGATCTTTATGAAGAAATAAACTTAGTTTTTCAGTATGAATTTCCAACGTTCCATTTTTATCAACTATGCTAAAATCAATACCCATGTGTTTGGAGACAACTGCGTAAGAATGCTCATCCAGTTCCTCTGTTTTGCTAAGATGCACCTTCATTATACCTTCCTGAACAACAGAAATTTTGAAAAAAGCATTCTCAGTTGTCCCCATCATTCCATAGGGAGTTCTTTCATAATGAGTGATTTTCCCACAATGTTGGCTGAGTCCTGAAGTTTTAATGGTTTGTTGAGTAAGCATATTATAAATAGTCAGTTATACCGCTAAACTATTTAATAATTAGGGATTATGACTTAAGGTTATATAACTAAAAGACCGCAAACGATTGCGGTGACGGTTGCAATTTTATTTTTACTCATCAACCTTTTTCTTTTTAAGGGAAGACTCCCGCACCACTAAATTTGTTTTAAGTGAAATAGTCTCTGTAATAGGTTCCTCATCATCTCCTAGTGCAATTTGTTTCATTAAAAGTTTGGTAGCTTCTTGTCCCATTTTAAAACCGGGTTGAGTTACAGAGGATAAAGCGGGCTGAATTAAGCTGCTGAACCGCCAGTTGCTAAAACCTACAATTGCTACATCTTCAGGAATTCTTAAACCTCTTTTTTTAATGGCTGTCATTGCGCCATAGGCAGCTACATCATTATTGGAGAAAATAGCATCAGGTGGAAATCTATAATCCAACAACTCATTAGTAATGGCTTCGGCTTCTTCATAAGTACCAAATCCACAAACTTTTATTAGATTGTCGTCCATTAGATATTTATTATCTGCCAAAGCAGCTTTATAACCATTCAGCCTGTTTTTACTAATTGTTAAATTTTGAGGGCCTGCCAAATGGGCTATTCTATAATAGCCTTGTTCTATTAAATGAGTGGTTGCTTCATATGCTCCCTGTTCATCATTTACAATTACTTTACATGCATTTAATGAATCTACCATTCTGTCAAAGAAAACAAGAGGCACATTACTATCTAATAAACTTTGTAAGTGGTCATAATTTTCGGTTTCACGTGAGATTGAAAGTAAAATACCATCCACACGAGAATTAAATAAGGCTTTAGTGTTCATTACCTCACGTTCGTAAGATTCATTGGACTGTGTAATAATGACATGGTAGCCAGCACTATGGGCAATATCTTCTATTCCGCTAATTACGGCAGAAAAGAAAAAATGGGCAATTTCCGGAATAATTACACCTATAGTATTGGTTTTACTTTGGCGCAGGCTCAATGCAACAGAGTTAGGTTGGTAATTTAAGCTGGAAGCGAGTTCTTGAATCTCTCTTTTAGTTTCCGGACTTATGTCAGGATGATCTTTTAGTGCCCTGGAAACTGTAGAAGGGGATACTCCCAATTTTCGGGCAATATCTTTAATAGTAATATTGGTTTTTTTCATTTTTCATGATATAGATCAGTACTTAAAACTAATGTTTCCAAAGTTTAAAAAACAATTATTAAAGAAATAATCGGTAAAATTTTGATGACTCACAAATATGATCAATTAAACGCTTTTCCGCAAACGATTGCGGAGACGTTTGCGTTAAAAAATGTACATTTAAGTTATTCTTTAAGCGTTAAGCGTTATATTATTGAATAATGAAATTTAAGTTGCGGTTCAGGAAATTGCAGCTGCCTCTAAAAAAAAGTAAAACTTAAACACAATTGAAAATTATGAAACATTTAACAAGAATTTGGAGCATGGCATTGTTGCTTACGGCAACAATGTTTATGGTTTCCTGTGGAGATGATGATGAACCTACTATAGAAGTAGGTGATGGTATAGCCGTTGCAGATGGTTATTATTTTGTACAAGCAGATGCTGACCCTGTTGCAGAAAAAGCATTGTTGCCAGAAAAAGTGGAAGGTGAAGGTTTTGCACCCACAGTTAGAGATGGGTTTTTTGGCAATTACGTATTTCTTGCACCTGGTGACTATGAATTAAAGAAAGTTGAGAGTAGAGAAATTACTTCAACTTTAGGAGGAACATTAGGTGAACCAACTGAAGAAGGCGAGCAAGGTTACCTTTTGGCTATAACTTCTGAAGGTGGAAGTGCTTTAAATGTTGCTACTGGTGGGTATTATAAAGTTACTTATGATGAAACGTTGGAAGAGTTAGTGATGATGTTGGTAACGAAAGTGTCTCTAATTGGTGGAGCTATTCCCAATGGTAATCCAGATATAGAATTGAGCGTAAAAGAAGAAGCTTCTGATGCGGGGTTTGTTTTTGAAGGTACTGGAATCGAAATGAGACAGGGGAAATTTAAAATAAGAATTAATAATAGATGGACAATTGACAGAAGAGTTGAAAGAGGAAATACTCCAGCTGGTCCAACTAACGGATATGTAGCTTTTACAAATTATGGAGGATCTACTGATAATTTAGTCCCTGGTGGTGCAGATATGGAGCTAAATGCTGCTGACGAAGGAATGTATACCGTAGAGGTAACCCTCACTAATGATGGTGGTGCAGAATTTGAATCTACTAAAACTGGAGAAGTTGAGCCAATAACCTTTGATCCTGCCGACTACCAGTTTGGTTTAATCGGTGATGCAACTGCGGGAGCATGGGACACTGATCGCAATATGTTTTATAAATTAGGAGATGATGGTGTACACAGATGGTATCAGGTAGTGACATTTGCTGAGACGGGAGCTTTCTTATTTATAACTAATGATGATTTTACATTCAAAATAGGTGGTACTTTAAATCCAACAGAATCTGCAATTGTTGTAGGGGGTGGAGATATACCTACTCCAGGTGCAGGTGATTATTATGTTGTAGTATCTACAGCTGACGATGGTGAGACATGGAATGCCACAATGTCAGAAGCTGGATGGGGCGTAATAGGTAATGGCTCCCCTCAAGGCAATTGGGATGCTGATATAGATATGGTTGCAGAAGGATTTGCTGCTGGTGTAACTACTTATACGCTTACAGGCGATTTCACTGTAGAAGAATGGAAATTTAGAGCCGGTGATGATTGGGCATATAATTTAGGCGGAAGTCTGGATGCTCTTGTAGTAGACGGTGGAAATTTCACATTCGCTGAAGCCGGAAACTATACAGTTACATTGTTGTATGACGGAGAAAATTATACTGCATCTGCAGTGAAAAATTAATACTATAAATTCAATAAAGGCTGCCGATCGGCAGCCTTTATTTTTAAAAAATCTCTGGATGAAAAAAATATTACTTCTTTTATTTTTTGGTTTGGCTTTACGTTTTGTAAGTGCACAAACTCCCTCTATACAGCCTGAATTTTTTTCTGCTGAGGAAGAAATTACCATAACCTATGATGTAACAGGTACTGCACTTTCATCACTTACAGAGGCCTATATATGGATGTGGCTCCCTGCTGATGGTATAGATGCACCCTCCAATATAAATCCAGCTGATTCTGACCCTGAAGCAACAAATCAAGCCAAATTCACTAAATCTACGGTGGATGGCAGAACATTATTTACTATTACAATGGTTTTGGCTGATTTTTACAACCAAAGCCCTAACGATATTACAGAAATCGGTATGTTACTAAAAGGTAACGACTGGTCCGATGGACAATCTGAAGATTATATTACTTCTGTTGTTGATGGTTTTACTGTCCGGCTGGAAGGCCCGGAAGGG
>JBEPWY010000233.1:0-6037 GCA_041642185.1 Marivirga sp. | reverse complement strand
TTCAATACCATACTATCCCTCCTGTTCTTAGACCGCAAATATAGAAAAATAGATTTTAATCGTAGCGATTCACCTTAACAATCCCTCGAACTGCCTTCAATTTATCCATCAATTTATCTAAATGTTTGGTGCTTTGGACAAAAAGGTGGATTTTCCCCTCAAAAATTCCGTCTTTGGTGTCTACAGAAATAGATTGCATGTTTACTTTTAATTCACTGGAAATGATTTGTGTTACATCACTGATAAGCCCTACCCTATCTGTTCCTATTATTTGTAAGCCCGCCAGAAAAGCTATCTCCTGCTGAGAAGTCCACCTGGCTTTAATCACCCTGTTCCCATGGTTGGATAACAATTCAGGTGCATTAGGGCAGGATGTTCTGTGGATTTTTATTCCCTCATTTACTGTAACAAAGCCAAAAACCTCATCACCGGGAATAGGGTTACAGCAGGCAGATATTTTATAATCAACCACATCAAGGTCCTCCCCAATCAGTAACATATCTTCACCTTTTGCTTCTTTCAGTTCCTTCTCAAAGGAACTTGCATCTTTGGTAGATCTGATCCTATTGCTAGTTTTTTCTTCCAGTACTTCTTCCTGAAAGCGCTTGATAAGCTTAGCATCATGTTTACCTATGGCTATATTATAATAAAGATCAAGTGGTGTTTTCTCTTCAAAATAAGCCCGTATCTTATTGATCACCTCATCACGTGGCTCTATTTTCATTTGCTTAAGCTTCCTAAAAACAATTTCCTTACCTTCCTGGGCAGCCATTTTCTTGTCTTCCTTCAGTAAATCTTTAATTTTCGATTTAGCCTTGGAGCTTACAACAAAGCGCAGCCAGTCTTTACTAGGCCTCTGCTTATTAGAAGTCAGTATTTCTACCTGATCGCCATTTTTTAGTTCATAATTAAGAGGTACCAGCTTTTGGTTTACTTTGGCTCCTAAACATTTGGCGCCCACCTCAGTATGGATATCAAAAGCAAAATCCAATGCTGTAGACCTGTTGGGCAATGTTTTTAAATCTCCCTTAGGGGTAAAAACAAATACTTCATCAGAAAATAAATTGGAACGGAAATCATCTACAAATTCTATGGCGCTGGTATCATTGGATTCCAGCATGTCTCTTACCCTCGAAATCCATTGCTCCAGCCTTGTTTGTTCAGGATTGGTATAACTATCTTTATATTTCCAATGCGCGGCATAACCTTTTTCAGCAATGTCATCCATTCTTTTGGTCCTGATTTGCACTTCTACCCATTGTCCTTTCTCACTCATTACTGTAGTGTGCAAAGATTCGTACCCATTGGCTTTTGGAGTAGATATCCAGTCGCGCAATCTATCAGGATTAGGCTTATAAAAATCTGTAACTATGGAATATACCTCCCAGCATGCTGCTTTTTCATTTTCTACAGGGGCATCCACAATAATACGAATGGCGAATAGATCGTAGACTTCATCAAATGGAATGTTCTGCTTTTTCATTTTATTCCAGATGGAATAAATAGATTTAGGTCTTCCTTTTATTGTATAAGGCCACTTTAATTTATCTAACTCTCCTTCAATAGGCCCTACGAAATTCTTGATAAACTTCTGCCTGGCAGCCCTGGTTTCATTTATTTTACCCGCAATATCCTTGTATACATCTTTTTCTGTATATTTAAGATGTAAATCTTCCAGTTCAGACTTTATCGCATAGAGCCCCAGTCTGTGCGCTAAAGGGGCATATAAATATATTGTTTCAGAGGTAATTTTCAATTGCTTGTTACGCGGCATACTTTCAAGCGTACGCATATTATGCAATCTATCAGCTAATTTTATCAGGATTACCCTTACATCTTTGGAAAGAGTAAGTAACATCTTTCTAAAATTCTCAGCTTGTTGAGAAGTACCGTAATCAAAAACACCGGAAATTTTTGTTAAGCCATCTATAATAGGCGCTACTTTCATCCCGAATTCCCTCTCAATATCTTCCATTTCCCAATCAGTATCCTCTACCACATCATGCAATAAGGCTGCAATAATGGAAGTGGTACCCAATCCTATTTCTTCCACGGCAATAGTAGCAACAGCAATGGGATGCAAAATATAAGGCTCCCCAGACTTCCTCCGCATATCCTTATGGGCTTCCATGGAAGTAAGAAAGGCTTTTTTAATTAATTTAGCATCTCCATCTTTTAAAAATGGTTTTGCTTTTTTAAGCAACTTTCTGTACTCACGGAGGATTACTTTACGTTCCTCTTCAACATCTATATTCAGCATACATTATTTTTAATCTCAGATACAAAATAAACATTAAAATTTATCAATCTCAATTTGCAAGTAAAAATATTATCATTACATTTGCACTTCAATTTTACAACAAGCGGATGTGGCGAAATTGGTAGACGCACTAGACTTAGGATCTAGCGCTTTACGGCATGGGGGTTCGAGTCCCTTCATCCGCACACAAAATCAACCCTTAATTTTCGTATAGTTATACCTAAATTGAGGGTTTTTTTCATATTACACAACATCTAAAACAGAAAAATTTTGGACATTACAATCAACAAAAAGGATTCCGCCAACGCTTCTATTAAAATTATAATAAATGAAGCTGATTATCAACCTAATGTTGAACAAAAAATAAAAGAGTATGGTAAAAAAGCCAATATCAAAGGCTTCCGTCCCGGGAAAGTACCCAGCTCCTATATTAAGAAACTTTATGGTAAAAGCATATTGGTTGAAGAAATAAATCAGTTACTCTCAAAATCTTTAAATGATTATATTAAGGAAAACGAGTTGCAGATTTTAGGTGAGCCATTACCTAACCAGGAAAAAGCAGAAGCTATTGATTGGGACAGCACTAAAGAATTTGAATTTGAATACGATTTAGGACTGGTTGACGAGTTTGAATTAAAGCTTGACGACAAATTAAAAATCGATAAGTATGTGATTGAGGTTGATAAAAAGGCAATGGATGAAACCCTTGTTAACCTGAAAAAACAATATGGTGATACCGAGTCAGTAGACGAAAGTGCTGCCGGCGATACTCTAGAAGGTGTATTAAGAACGGAAGATGGTGAAATCCAGGAAAAAGTAATTCTACCTTTAGAAGATTTAGAGAAAAAAGTTCAGAAGAATTTTACAGGTGTTAAAAAAGATGCTGAAATTAAACTTGAAGTAGCTAAGGCATTTGAGTCTGACGAAGCAAAATCAAGATTTATAGGTCAGAATGAACCTGGTTCTATTAATCCTGAAGGAGAATACACTTTAAAAGTAACGGATATTAAAAGAACCAAGCCTGCTGAAATCAATCAGGAATTATTCGATAAAGTATTTGGTAAGGATGCTGTAAAATCAGAGGAAGAATTTAACACAAAAATTAAAGAAACTATTTCTGAAAACTATAACAGAGAGACTGAAAACTTATTAAATCGTGATGTTCAGAACACATTGGTAGAAAAAACTAAAATAGAACTACCGGACGAGTTTTTGAAAAAGTGGTTATTATTAAGCAACGAGGGTAAAATCACCCAGGAACAAATTGATAAGGAATACGATCTTTATACTAAAGATTTACGTTGGAATTTAATTAAAAATAAAGTTGCGGCTGACAATAAAGATTTAAAAGTTGAGCATGAAGATGTTATGACTCACACAAGAGCCTTAATTAAACAACAATTTGGCGCTTATGGAATGTCAGATCAGTTAGATGAAAATTTAGACAGCTTTGCCAATAATTATTTGCAAGGTGAAAAAGGTGAAAATTACAGAAAAGTGTTTGAAGAATTACTTAACATTAAAGTAATGGAGCACGTAAAATCACTTATAAGCATTAAAGAAAAGAAAGTTGATTTAGACGGCTTTAAAAAAGCAGTTGAGGAGAACTAAAGATAAATAGTATCGTTATTATAAAAGTCCTTTTTTAAAAGGACTTTTTTTTTAATTTTGTAGTACTTAACAATATTTAAATGATTAATAAAGAGGAATTTAGAAAATTCGCTGTAAAAGGCGAAAGAATACCGGGCAGTCACGTTGACCAATATGTACAGCAAGTTGAGAACATGACTCGTTCCGTTATTGAAGAAAGACCCACTAATTTCAGAGAAATAGATGTGTTCTCAAGGTTGATAATGGACAGAATTATCTTTTTAGGGATGCAAGTGGATGACAATATTGCGAATATTATTACTGCACAATTGTTATTTTTACAATCGGTAGATGCAAAAAAAGATATCAGCTTATATATTAACAGCCCCGGCGGGTCTGTATATGCAGGATTAGGTATTTACGATACTATGCAGTATGTTACACCTGATGTAGGTACTATTTGCACAGGATTAGCTGCAAGTATGGGAGCTGTATTATTGGCCGGTGGTGCTGAAAAGAAAAGATCAGCTTTACCGCATTCACGTATCATGATTCACCAACCTATGAGTGGTATGCAAGGACAAGCATCAGATATGGAAATATCATTGAAGCAAACTCTTGCAGTAAAAGAAGATTTATATAAAATTCTTTCTAAACATAGCGGTAAAACCTATAAGCAGATAGAAAAAGATTCCGACAGGGATTATTGGTTAATAGCCAAAGATGCAAAGGAGTACGGATTGATTGATGAAGTTTTAGCGAGGAAATGATGGCAGAAGACAACGCACAAGTGACGTGTTCGTTTTGCGGACGTAATAAAAAAGATGTGGATTTGATGATCTCTGGAATACATGCGCACATTTGCGATAAATGTATTGTTCAGGCACAACAGATCCTACAGGAAGAAGTGAAAACCAAATCATCTTCAAAAAACCCAAAATTCAACCTTATAAAACCGGTTGAAATGAAAAAACACTTGGATCAGTATGTTGTCGGCCAGGATGATGCTAAGAAAATAATGTCAGTGGCCGTTTATAACCACTATAAACGACTGATGCAAAAATCAACCAATGATGATGTAACGATTGAAAAATCAAACATTATTATGGTAGGTGAAACGGGCACCGGTAAAACTTACTTAGCCAAAACACTGGCAAAAGTACTTCAGGTGCCATTCTGTATAGCCGATGCGACTGTTTTAACTGAAGCAGGTTATGTAGGTGAAGATGTTGAAAGTATCCTTACGAGATTATTACAATCTGCAGACTATAATGTAGAAGCTGCCGAAAGAGGTATTGTTTATATAGATGAGCTGGATAAGATTGCCAGAAAATCTGATAATCCTTCCATTACAAGGGATGTAAGTGGAGAAGGCGTTCAGCAGGCAATGTTAAAATTACTTGAGGGCACTTCTGTAAATGTTCCCCCTCAAGGAGGTAGAAAGCATCCAGATCAGAAAATGATCAATGTTAATACTGAAAACATTCTGTTTATCTGCGGAGGTGCATTTGATGGTATTAGCAGAAGTATTGCTTCCAGGTTAAACACAACACCTTTAGGCTTTTTAAATGCTGACACAGAGGATGAGTTAGTAGTTGATAAAGATAATTTATTACAATATATCACAGCTCAGGATTTGAAGAACTTTGGTTTAATTCCTGAACTAATAGGTAGATTACCGGTTTTAACTCACTTAGATCCATTAAGCAAAGAAACCTTGAAGTTGATTTTAACAGAGCCTAAAAATGCTTTGGTAAAACAATATCAGAAGCTTTTTGAAATGGAAAACATAGAGTTAGTCATTAAGGAATCGGCTTTGGATTATATAGTTGAAAAAGCTGTTGATTTCAAATTAGGTGCCCGTGGCCTCCGTTCTATTTGCGAAGTGATTATGACTGACGCAATGTTTGAATTTGACGGGGATGAGAAAGAAGGTAAATTGATAATTGATGCCAATTATGCAAAATCTAAATTCGAAAAATCTAAATTCAAGAATTTAAGGGTTGCCTGATACATATAAAGATTAAATAATTATGGAGTTAAAAAACTCCATAACATAGATAAAAAGGCTGTTGGTTAATTCCAGCAGCCTTTTTTTGTGAGTAAAAACTATAACTGCCCTGCAATTAAGCCTCCTTTTAATCTTGTATTTACCATTTTCATATAAAAGTCAATAGCCCTTATACA
>JBEPWY010000232.1:0-6059 GCA_041642185.1 Marivirga sp. | reverse complement strand
ACAATAAAAATTACGTAAGGAAGAGAACCTTTCCAAAACCCTGTTTCAAGATTATTTATATCACTACCTGCCACAACAGGGAATGACTGAGATACTATAAAATTGCCACCCCATTGGACAGCCACGGCAATGGACATAGCCATGCTCCGAATTTTATTAGGAAACATTTCTGATAATAGTACCCAGGTAACCGGGCCCATACTCATGGCAAAAGCTGCAATAAAAATCAGCACACCGAATAAGGATACTAAACCTACAGCATCATAATATAATGATCCCCCTAATAATACAAAACCGGTAGCCATACCAATGGAGCCAATGTAAATTAGAGGTTTTCTACCGAATTTATCAACTGTAAACATGGCAATAAAGGTGAAAGTGAAGTTTACAGCTCCTAAAAGAATTTGTTGGGATAAAACATCCTCCTGACCATATCCTAAAGCTTTTTCAAATATATCACCACCATAATAAAGCACAGCATTAATTCCTGTAAACTGTTGGAATAAAGACAATATTGAACCGATAATTATAATAGGAATAACAGATTTTTGAAGAATAGAACTTCCTTTTAACTGTGTTTTTCTTTCCTTTTCTAATGAGTGTTTAATTTCATTAATTTCTTTTTGCGCTTCCTCCTTTTCATGCAAAGTATTAAGCACTCGCAAAGCCTCTTCTTCTCTGCCAACCAAAACTAGCCACCTAGGGCTTTTAGGTATAAAGAAAGTAAGTCCTAAAAATAACAAACAGGGAATGAGTTCGGACCAAAACATCCAACGCCAGCCCATACTAATATTTTGTTCGGGAGTAAAGTTTTCCCCTATGAAGTAAGTGGCCAGAAAAACTACAAAAAAACCGGTAACAATCGCTAACTGATAAAATGTAACTAATTTACCCCTTTTATCAGCCGGCGCAATTTCAGCAATGTAGGTAGGAGCTGCCATGGAAGCCAATCCAATACCTAAGCCACCTATTATTCTAAAAACAACTAAAAGGGAAACTGATTCCGGTAAAAAATCAGGTAAACCCGAACCAGCCGCTGAAACAGTAAATAATGAGGCCGCAATAATTAAACTATTTTTTCTACCATAATTTTTAGTTAATGGTCCCGCTGCTAAAGCACCAACTAAACAACCTAAAAGAGCACTTGATACAATCCATCCTTTGGTAACTGCATTGATATCAATTTCTCCTATAATCGCGAAATTTTTAATGTTTTCGGTATCCAGCTCGAAATATTTACTGAAGAGATATTGAGTTCCGTTGATTACGCCGGTATCATAACCAAATAATAAACCGCCCAATGCTGCTACGCTGGTAATTAATAAAAGTAATTTGCCTTTAGACATTATTCAATATTTATGTTTGTTAGAAAGTAATATTACCAAAATTATTAAAGGCAAAACACTTTTTATCGTATTTTTTTAGATGAATTTAATCTTAAATTATTTGAAGAAAACAGCCCTTAAAAGATGTTGTAACAAATTTCAATTCCTTATTTTAATTTTTATGGTTATAGGTTAAGGTTTTTGTTCATAAACCCTTACATAATCAACCTCCAGCCTCTGCGGCCAAATCGTATCATCCACACCATATTTACCTCCCCAGTTACCTCCAACAGCTAAATTCAGAATTAAATGATAAGGTTTTGTAAAAGGCCAACCATCTTGATCATCTTCTCCTTTTGAAATTGAATGATACATTATCTCGTCCACATACCATTCTATTTTCTCTTCGGTCCAGTTGATTGCATAAGTATGAAAATTTTTATCCGCATCTTTAATAAATATACTGTCAGATTTTTGGGTGTGATTCATATGGTTATAAGCTTTGGTATGAATGGTACCATAAATTTGCCCTTGATTATAGCCTACATGTTCCATGATATCAATTTCTCCATCCTCAGGCCAAATTAAATCTCTTTCCAGACTAGGGAGCATCCAAATAGCAGGCCAGGTACCTCTCCCGTATGGTAATTTAGCTCTTACTTCAATATAAGCAGTTTTCCACTCTCCTTTATTTTCGGATGTAAGCTTAGAGGAAGTATAATTTCTTTCATCATCCACTTTATGCGCTTCAATAATTAAAACACCATCCTCAATACGGACATTAGAAGTGTCCTTAGTATAATACTGCCTTTCGTTATTTCCCCAACCACATATTTCAGGACACCCATTTCCAGTTATCAAGTTCCAATTTTCCTTATCAGGTTGCCCAGAAGTGTCAAATTCATCATTCCACAATAAATTTTTATGTTGATTTGACTGTTGGCAGGAAATAAAAATTAGCAGAAATACTAATGGAATATTATGGTATCTTATCATTTCAATATGAACTCTTTAAATGTATTAGTTGCAGAATTAGTACCAATAAAGACTTTAAAATCACCTTTCTCCAATGTTAAGTCTCCATTGGATTTATAATATGTAAGCATAGTCTTATCAATTATAAAATCAACTTCTATAGATTCTCCAGCTTTAATTTCGATCTTTTTAAATGCTTTTAATGATCTTACAGTAGGAGTTTCTTCTGCTACTAAATCCTGGATATAAAGCTGAACGATTTCTTTGCCGTCCACCTCACTTGTATTTTCAACCTTAACAGATGCTGTTATACTTCCACTTTCTGACATTGAATTTTGAGATAGGTATATTTCTCCATATTCAAAAGTCGAATAACTTAAACCATAACCAAATGGATACAATGGCGAATTGACTACATCTGTGTAATGACTGTAAAAAACCTGACCCGGCGCTGTTGAAGGTCTTCCTGTAACCTTATGATTATAGTAAATCGGTAATTGACCTAGATGGCGAGGGAAACTCATGGTTAACTTGCCTGATGGATTATTTTTACCTATTAGCGTTTCAGCTATAGCAGTACCTGCTCTTTGACCTAAATGCCAGGCTTCCACAATAGCTGGAATATTTTCATCTTCCCAACTTATTTCCAAAGGTCTTCCATTCATCAATACTAATAGGATATTAGGATTAATAGAATGAATTTCTTTTAATAGTTCTTTTTGTAATCCCGGTAAGTCAATATCTGCTCTACTTCTACCCTCTCCAGACATATAGGCAGTTTCTCCTAATGCCATAATTACTAAATCCGCATTACGAGCTACGCTTTTTGCTTTCTCAAAGCCTGAGCGATCATCCTCATTAATCACTTGTTCTTGAAAAAAGTTGTTAGGCCCAATAGATAATTTTACTCCTTCAGCATATGTCAATTTAGTAGATTCTGGCAAAGCTTTCTCTAAACCTTCAAACAAAGAAACAGCGGAATTTTCAATTGCCTGGGCTCGCCAATTGCCTAAAGGAGAATCTTTATCTTTCGCCAAAGGACCAATAACCGCAATATTATTGATGTTTTTTAATGGCAATAAACCATTTTCATTTTTCAGAAGCACTATTGATTCTTTAGCAATAGTTTCTGCTAAAGTGTGGTGCTGTTGATTACCTACAATTTCTTTTTCTCTTTCTAAATCAGAGTATTTATAAGGATTCTCAAAAAGACCTAATTTAAATTTTAATTCTAGAACATTGCGAACTGCTTTATCAATTATTGATTCTTCAATTTCACCATCTTTTACTAGTTGAGAAAGATATTGTACATAGGCAGACCCTTCCATGTCTATTTCGCTACCTGCTGTAATTGCTTTTTTCGCTGCATTTTTTAAATCAGGACTCGTACCATGGTTAACTATTTCACCTATTGAATTCCAATCTGAAACTACAACTCCACCATAATTCCATTTTTCACGAAGGATTTCCTGCAATAAATATTGGCTTGCAGTAGCAGGAACAGCATTAATATCATTAAATGAATTCATAAAGCTTGCCACATTAGCTTCAGCAGCAGCTTTAAAAGGCGGGAAAATATGATTGTGTAATATATATTGATTTACATTTACTGAATTATAATCCTTTCCACTTTCAGCATATCCATAACCAGCAAAATGTTTTGCTGTGGCGGCTATCGTTTTATTGTGGGACAAATCATTTCCTTGGAAACCATTAATTCTAGCCTTTGCGATTTCCGCTTGTAAGTAAGGATCTTCTCCGGCACCCTCCATCACTCTGCCCCAACGGGCATCAACTGTTACATCAATCATAGGAGCAAAAGTCCAGTGTAAACCAGAAGCAGCGGCTTCTGCTGCAGCTGCAGAGGCAGCTTTACCCATCAATTCCAAATTCCATGATGCACTTTCAGCTAAAGGAATTGGAAACATTGTTTGGTAACCATGAATTACATCATAAGCGAAGAGAAGGGGTATTCCTAACCTTGATTTTTCAACCACCAATTCTTGCATTTTACGAGTATCTTCAGCACCTAGTAAATTAAGTACAGAGCCCACCTGACCGGAAATTAATTGTTGATACCGAATACTATCTGTACCTTTTTTATCACTGGGCCCCGTAAATTCACTACCCAGACTATATTGGTTGAGTTGGCCGATTTTTTCTTCGAGAGTCATCAATGACAATACGGAATCTACTTTAGTGTTAATAGTACTCTGTTCCGCTCTGTTATGACTTTTACTTTCTGAACATGAAATGATCAAAAAAGGTATTAAAAAAAAGAATAATACAATCCTGAGATATGAAAACATGATAAATAAATTATGGTTTTAGGAAACTTTAAATTGGTTGTTGAAAAACTCTTACGTAGTCAATCCACATTTCTTGTGGAAATGTAGTAGACTCATCAGGATAGCCAGGCCAGTTACCACCAACAGCTACGTTAAAAATGAAGAAAAATTCTTCTCTAAATTCATCTAAATGAGCAGGAGTGGTATCAATTGAACCATACGATTGATTGTCAATCAACCATTCAATAGAATTTTCATCCCAAATTATGGAAAACACATGAAATTTGTCTGCAAAGGTTCCGCCGGACAATTCTTTACTATGGCCATAATTAGCATAACCGTTATCACTTTCCCAATGAACAGTGCCGTGGACAGTCCTTTCTCTATCTTGTCCGCCTATCATTTCCATGATGTCAATTTCTCCACACTGAGGCCATCCAACATTTCTAAAATTAGAACCTAACATCCAAATAGCTGGCCAGATCCCTTGTCCGTATGGCATTCTGGCCCTGATATCAAAGCGGCCATATTGAAATTCTTTTTTACCTTCAGTGATAATTCTGGAGGATGTATACTCTTTTCCTTGAAAGTTTTCTTTTTTGGCTTGAATAACTAAATAACCCTCTTCCAGGCGTGTATTTTCTTTTCTGTAATATTGCGATTCATTATTTCCCCAGCCGTTGCCTCCTATTTCAAATGTGTAATCATCAGAAAGCTGGTTGGCTTCAAATTCATCTTGCCAAACAAGGTTATAGCCTTCGTATTCTAATGGACTTTCATAGCCTTCAAAGGAAGGATTTACAGGGTTATCTGGATCATTAATCGGATCAATATCAGTGATTTTTAAATTTTCAATCTGACTTATGAAATCTTCCGAAGTGGCATGTGCTTGAACTGTGATTTTATACTCTCCGCCAGTTTCATACACATATTCTGCTTTTCCATCTGATGTCTCAGTGAACTCATCTTTCTTTTCATTGAAGAAAACTCGGTAAAAATTAGCTAAATCCGCATTAGCTTCCACACTCACTCGCAATGGATTATTACCATCTTGTAAGATTTCAACTTGCAAATTTTTTGGCAAAAGTACTGCTTCATTAACAGGAGCATCCTCACAAGAAGCGAGGATACTCATGATAATAAAACAAATTAAATTAACCTTAAACATTATAAAAATTATTGTACATTAATATCATCAACATAGAATGTTCCAGCATCTGGCACATCCCAGCTTGGGAACAATACTAATCTGTCTAATTCAAGTCCTGCTCCTGCAGATAAATCAAAAGTCAACTCAGTCCATTCTTCTGCTACAGTCACATCTGCATCCACTTCTACAAATTCACCTGCTGTATTCTCTAATTTAATTCTAAATATACCAGTGACAGGAGCCCATACTTTTAATGTTAAAATTGTTCCTTCAACAATTGTAGGTGCTTGTACTAAATCAAAATATGAACCGGAATATCCT
>JBEPWY010000231.1:0-6084 GCA_041642185.1 Marivirga sp. | reverse complement strand
ATTAGCAAGATTTACATTGTTTTGATCGTATACATTAAAACGAAAGAAGCCAAATCCCTGAGCAATAAAAACTGACCAGTTTTCTTTTTTAATAATGTGAAAAACAGGTTCTATATGGATGCTTTGATAAACTGCACTAGCAAAACTATTTATTTGGAACTCACTCTGATCAAGGTAGGATACCTCACGATCTTCTGATTGTACCTCACCTATATTCAACCAGAAAGAAAGGTTCAACCGTTTTCTTTTATTAAATTGAAATACTGCAGAAAAATTACTTCCTGGCTTTTGGTATTGTGGGGCCAAATCTGTTTTAGGTAGTACCATCCCTATTCCTAGGCCGATAAATTTATTTTTCTCAATATTATTTTGTGAGGCAACCAAGGAACTGTTCATGTTTTGGGCATAGCTTATTGGCAAGCAGGCGCCAATTAAACTGATTACAAAAAATACCCGGACTATTAACATACACTGCAATATAGTTAAACGATACAAGAATTATAAAAGGTTAGATTAGATTTATAACTTACCTCCAACTAGATCATTAAAAAAAAAAGCAAAAAAAACACTATCTGGTCAGATTAGCTCCTCTTCAGATAGTGTTTAAAAAATGATGAATGGTTTATAAATTTAAATTTTAGAGAAATCGAAATCCTCTAAAAATTTAGTAGTGAACTGGCCTGATTTAAATTTTTCATCTTCCATTAATTTTATATGAAATGGAATAGTGGTTTTTATACCTTCAATTACAAATTCCTCCAGAGCTCTTTTCATCCTAACTAATACTTCTTCTCTAGTCTGACCAGAAACGATTAGTTTAGCAATCATGGAATCATAATAAGGAGGAATAGTATAACCTGCGTAAACATGACTGTCTACCCTCACACCATGGCCTCCCGGCAAATTTAAATTGGTAATTTTACCAGGGCTTGGTCTGAAACCATTTCTTGGATCTTCAGCATTGATACGACATTCCATAGCATACAGTTTAGGGAAATAATTCTCCCCTGAAATAGTATGGCCGGCCGCTACTTTAATCTGCTCTTTTATCAAATCAAAATTAGTAACTTCTTCAGTAATCGGATGTTCTACCTGAATTCTGGTATTCATCTCCATAAAATAGAAGTTCAAATGCTTATCTACCAGAAACTCAATTGTTCCGGCACCCTCATAACCAATAGCTTCAGCCCCCTTAATAGCAGCTTTACCCATTGCTTCTCTTAATTCATCTGTAATGATAGGAGAGGGGGTTTCTTCCACTAATTTTTGGTGTCTTCTTTGAATGGAACAATCTCTTTCTGAAAGATGACATGCTCTTCCATTTTTATCACCTACGATCTGAATTTCAACGTGGCGAGGCTCTTCAACAAATTTTTCAAGGTACAAGCCGTCATTTCCAAAGGAAGCCGCTGCTTCTTGTTTGGCATCATCCCAGGCCTTTTTAAAACCAGATTCATCCTTTACAATACGCATACCTTTACCACCACCACCAGCAGTTGCTTTCAGGATAACCGGATAACCCATATCTTTAGCTATCACCATTCCATCTTTAATGGTGTCTACCAATCCATCTGATCCTGGTATAGTTGGTACACCGGCTTCTTTCATGGTTGCTTTAGCAGTGGCTTTATCCCCCATTTTATTGATCATTTCTGGTCCTGCACCAATGAATTTGATATTGTATTCAGCGCAAACTTTAGAAAATTCAGCATTCTCGGATAAAAATCCATAGCCTGGATGAATAGCGTCAGCATTTGTAATTTCTGCCGCTGATATGATGTTTGGAATACTTAAATAGGAGAATTTACTTTGAGGTGGCCCGATACATACTGCTTCGTCGGCAAATCTCACATGTAAACTATCCTTATCTGCAGTGGAGTAAACCGCTACAGTTTTAATTCCCATTTCTTTACAGGTTCTAATTACACGTAATGCAATTTCCCCTCTGTTAGCAATTAATATTTTCTTGAACACGATTAATAATTATTAAGTGAAAATCTTAAACTAAATTACTGATCAAATTTTATCAGGACGGATCCACTAAGAATAATGGCTGATCGTATTCAACTGGACTTGCATTGTCCACTAATATTTTCACAATTTTACCTGAAACATCAGACTCTATTTCATTAAATAATTTCATAGCTTCCACTATACATACAGTGTCACCAGCTTTAACGCTGTCGCCAACATTCACAAATGAAGGTGAGTCAGGATTTGGTGTTCTGTAAAATGTACCTATCATAGGTGATTTGATAGTAAGATATTTAGAATCTTCACTAGGAGCTTCAGCAGGCTTTGCTTGTTCTGCTGGAGCAGGTGCTGCAGCTTGCTGTGCAGGAGCCGCTTGTTGTTGTGGCTGTGGAGCCGCTGCTTGTACTAATTGTGTTTTTACTTCAGAATTCTTTTTTACTTTGATTTTAAATTCTTCAGTTTCTATGTTTACTTCATCCAGGCCGGATTTTGAAATAAAGTCGATTAAGTCTTGAATTTCTTTTGCTTTCATTGCTATAGGTTTGTTATAGTTAAAATGGTTTAATTAATTCAAATGGTTATATATTTATTTTTTTACTCGTTCTGCATAAGAACGAGTTCGTGTATCTACTTTTATCCACTCATCCTGCTCTATGAAAAGTGGCACTTTTACTTCTGCTCCTGTTTCTACAGTAGCCGGTTTTGTTGCGTTAGTTGCAGTATCTCCTTTTATGCCCGGTTCTGTATAAGTAACCTGCATTTCTACAAAGGGGGGTAATTCACAGCTTAAGGCTTTCTCTGTTTCGGCATGAAATAATATTTCCACTTCCTGACCTTCTTTAAATAAATCAACATTGTCGATCATTTCTTCAGGAATAGAAATTTGTTCAAAGGTGCTAGCATCCATGAAATGAAGACCCAAATCATCTTTATATAAAAACTGTTGAGCTCTTCTTTCTATTCTTGCAGTTACCACTTTATGCCCGGCAGTAAAAGTATTGTCCAATACTTTGCCTGTTGATAAACTTTTGAGTTTTGTTCTTACAAAAGCAGGACCTTTACCAGGTTTCACATGTTGAAACTCAGTAATTACAAATAAATCATGATTGTACTCAATACAAAGTCCGTTTCTGAAATCAGCAGTTGTTGCCATTATATTTTTGAATTAAATTAATTATTTAGAATCGTATGCCCATTTAATATAAACGGATCCCCATGTAAATCCGCCGCCAAAGGCTGCTAAAATTATATTATCGCCTTTTTTCATTTGCTTTTCATATTCCCAAAGACATAAAGGAATAGTACCACTAGTGGTGTTTCCGTATTTGTGAATATTTAGCATTACCTTATCAGATTCTACGCCCATTCTGTTAGCGGTAGCGTCAATTATTCTCTTATTGGCCTGATGAGGCACTAACCATGCAACGTCATCACCAACTAAGTTGTTCTTCTCCATAATTTCAGCGGCTACACTTGCCATATTGGTTACAGCAAATTTAAATACCTGGCTTCCTTCCTGAAAAACATAATGTTCTTTGGCTAATAAAGTCTCAGGAGTAGCAGGTTTCCTGCTTCCCCCTGCTTTCATATGCAAAAATTGTTCACCTGATCCGTCGGTATGTAAAATAGAATCTTGTATGCCATAGCCTTCAGTATCCGGCTCTAATAATACAGCACCTCCACCATCACCAAAGATAATGCAAGTCTGGCGATCTGTATAATCAATAATGGAAGACATTTTATCGGCCCCTACTACAATTACTTTTTTATATTTACCGGTTTCTATAAATTGAGAAGCAGTGCTCAAAGCAAACAGAAAGCCTGAACATGCAGCCTGAAGATCATAGCTGAAAGCATTAATAGCTCCCACATTGTGTGAAATAACATTGGCCGTGGCAGGGAATAACATGTCTGGTGTAGTAGTGGCGCAAATAATAAGATCTATTTCTTTTGCATCAGTACCAGTTTTTTCCAGAAGGCCTTTTACAGCAGCGGAACCTATAACGGATGTACCTTGGTTTTCACCTTTTAAAATCCTTCTTTCCTTAATGCCGGTTCTGGAGGTGATCCACTCATCGTTGGTATCCACCAGTGTTTCTAACTCTTTATTAGTCAACACATAATCTGGAACCCATCCGTGTACTCCTGTGATAGCAGCTGTTAATTTATTCATAATATTTTTATGCTTTTCTTCGCTAATCAAACGCTAATATATATAATTATTGATGCCAAGCCCGATAAATAGCTAAGAAATACATTATTTAAGGGTAAGAATTCTTTGATTAAAATGATATTTAAATTCAGACTTATAAAAATACTATTGTTTAAACATTGATGCAGAACTAACTACCCAGAGAGTTCATTATTAATGAAAATTTAATACTATTAAGTTCAGTCTCAAAAAAAAAGCCTTGCTGTTAAGCAAAGCTTTAAAAATATTTTTAAAGAAGTTTTAAATTAAAACTTCTTTCTCCATTACTACATTACCTTTATAGTATAATTTACCTTCATGCCAGTGCGCTCTGTGAGGCAAGTGAGCTTCTCCGGTTGTTGGGCAAATCGCTAATAATTTTGCCGTTCCTTTCTTATGTGTTCTTCTTTTATCTCTTCTGGTTCTCGAGATTTTTCTGTTAGGATGCGCCATTTTTATTTCTATTTATAATTCTTAATTCTTGTTTTTTAAATTCTTTAATGCTGCCCATCTAGGGTCAGTTTCATCATTCTCATCTTCTTCATCAGATTCCAATGAGTCATCAATGTATATGTATTCGTCCGTATCTTCATCCTCAACTACTTCGTCAGGATGAACTTTCTTTAAGGGTACTTCCAAAGCAATAGTCTCATAAATAAAATGAGCCAGGTTAATGGTTTGTGTGTTTTTAGTAATCACAAAAACATCTTCCTCTAATTCTGCTTCTTCTTCACCATACTTAAAGAGAACTTTTTTCTCTATATCCACTATTTGCTCAAAAGGTTTTAAACTTCTATCACAAATCAAATTAATAAAACCGTGAAAGCCAACGTTTGCTTCAATCATATTCTCGCGTTTATCGAGATTAACTTTGATTAAAAACTTACCGCTTTCAACAATTTCCCCTTCAAATTCACTAAAAAAGGCATCTGAAACAGGAAATTCAAACTCGTGCAATTTGGTGCTGAGCTTGTATATTTGAATATCAAATTCCTTCAACTTTTCCATCCCACCTGATTTAAGAGCGCAAAGATAAATAATTTATTTTATTATGCTAAATCCCATCAAGAATATTCTTTCCTGTTTTTCAAGATTTCTAGTGCAAGAAACAAAGCTTGCCTCATAGAAGTTTCATCTGCAAGATTTTTTCCTGTGATATCATACGCTGTTCCATGGTCCGGAGAAGTTCTTACAAAGGGTAAGCCGGCAGTAAAATTCACCCCATTTGCAAAAGCAAGTGTTTTGAAAGGAATCAGTCCCTGGTCGTGATACATAGCCAAAACCGCGTCAAATTTCTTGTATTGGCCGTTTCCGAAAAAGCCATCGGAAGGGAAGGGACCGAAAACTAACTTCCCTTTGTCTTTCCATTCCTGAATTAGCGGTTTTATTAATTCCTCATCTTCTTTTCCAATTACACCTCCATCGCCGGCATGTGGGTTCAATCCTAAAACAGCAATTCTTGGTTTCGAAATACCAAAATCCATTCTTAAAGATTTTTCAAGTATGCTTAATTTTTTATTAATTTTTTCCTTTGTTACTTTTTCGGCCACCTCACTAATAGGTATATGGCCTGTAACAACACCAACTCTTAATCCTTCATCTACTAATAACATCAAACTTTCCTCTACACCTGAAGCCTGCGCAAGATATTCTGTATGGCCGGCAAATTTAAAATCGTCTGACTGAATGTTATGTTTATTAATAGGGGCGGTTACAATAGCATCCACTTTGCCTGCCAATGCATCCTCTACGGCTTGCTTTATACTTATAAGCGCGTATTTTCCTCCATCTTTATTGGATTCTCCCATGCTTATATTGATGGTTTCTTCCCACAGGTTAAGTACATTCACTTTTTTATGACTCAATTCGTCAAGTTTTTTTAACTGGAAATAATTGAAATCACGAATATTAAGTGCTTT
>JBEPWY010000230.1:0-6102 GCA_041642185.1 Marivirga sp. | reverse complement strand
TTTTAGTACTTTTCATGCAAAGTACCCAATATTTCGCTGGCCTCTTGACCATGTTTTTTGCTCAGCACATTTCAGGATACATAGAATGAAAAGATTATCTGCTATAAACTCAGATCATTTTCCCATTTTATTGGAGCTTCATTTATCCCATATTAAAGACAGCAGCGAAAAACTAGATGTAGATCAGGATGATAAGGAAACTGCGGATGAAAAAATAAATGCAAAACATCAATAAATTAGTTTCCATCTAAATGCCCAGCACCAGTTAAGGTGGTAATTGGAGATTTTTGCTTCATGAAGAATTTTTTCCCATTCCTGTTTTTTAAAAGCTCGCCAAACGGAAAGGCAGGCATCATTTTGCACCATGGGCGATTTACTGAAAAATTTTGTGATCCACTGAATAGAATAGTAGGCAAACCAATGCCTGTGCAAGTCATTAATAATTGTTACTTTGGCTTGTTCTTTAAACTGCGCCAAAAGAGGAATTAACTGATTTTCCTTAAAATGATGTAAAAACAAGGTGCAAAGTAAAACGTCAAATCTTCTTGAACGGAACCCCTCTTCCAGAATATTTTCAGCATAAAAATGGATTTCAGGATATGCTTTACAATGTGCCTTTGCATAGGCTATCACATGCGGGTTGGCGTCAAAACCAATTAATTTTACACGGATATCGTTTTTTCTTGCCCATTTTGCTATTCTGATTAACATTTCACCGCTCCCACAACCTAAATCTGCAAAAGTGAAATGATGAGAAGGGTTTTTCTGTAACTCTTTTTGAACGGCTTTCAATGTTATAGCATTTCCTCCCAACCATTTATTAATAATATCCAGTTCTTTTAATGCACGGTGTAAACTCGGGCTATTGTCGGACAAATCGTCCATAATTTCTTCTTCCTGTGACCTTTGGCTAAGATTTACCATGTTTTATACACTTTTCAATAACATACTTTCCATTGTAAGGCCTGGGCCAAATGCAAAACTGAGCACGTTTTTGTCAGGTTTGATTTCTTTACCCAGTTTATCTAATACAAATAAAACAGTGGGCGAGGACATATTACCATAGTTTTCCAAAACCTCATTTGCAATATCATTTACATTTCCGGGTAAATTTAGCCCCTTCTCTACGGCTGCTAAAATGCGCTTTCCGCCGGGATGAATGGCATAATGATCGATATCTTCTAATAAAAGATGAAACTTCTTCATCAAACTTTCACTAAGCCGGGCAATGTTTTTTTCAATAACATCGGGCACATAAGAACTAAGCTTCATTTCAAAACCTAAATTACCAATATTCCAGGCCATCTCCTGTTCAGAGTCACCATCTACTATGCTTTGAAAACCTTCAATGGAATATGGGGCACCCGAAGACTCATTGGATACCACTACTGCAGCGGCACCATCGCCAAATAAAGTGTTTGCCAAAAGGTTGTCTTCATTAAAATTGGATTGAAAATGAATGGTACATAACTCCAGGCATAAAATCAACACCTTGGAACCAGGCTCTGACCGACAGATGTGATAGGCGGATTTTAATGCATTAAATGCGGCAAAGCAGCCCATAAATTGTATGCTGGTTCTTTCAATATTTTTATTTAGCCCTAATTTTTTGATGAGTTGGATATCCAAACCAGGAGCAAACATACCAGTGCAGCTAACTGTAATTAAATGTGTAAATGAATCAGCGGAATTAGATTTAAAAACAGGTTTTATAGCATCTGCAGCAAGAGGCATGGCAAATTTTTCAAAAAGCCGCATCCTTTGCTCAGTTCCGGGCTGAACAGCAGTCTCAGAAAGTTTTGGATAAAAAGTCCAATCCTTATCTTCACTAAACCTATAATCATCAATAACAGTATGTCTTTTTTTAATGCCGGACATACGGAAAACAGCTTTTAGTTTTCGGCTTTCTTCGTCCGTAAGATGCATCGCTTTTTCCATAAAGGCGGCAATATGGCTTTGAGGAATGGCTGTAGAAGGATTAGAAGTGGAAATCAGATTTATATAAGGCATATATTCAGGTTCAAATACCTATATTAAGCAAAAATGTAGAGAAGTTGTTTAAATAGAGTGTACATTTTGCCAATTCATATAGGTATTTTATTGTATTCAATATTCATTTGTCACTTTTTATTACGGAAAATATTGATTTAAGTAGGAAATAATGCTACAAAAAAATTAATTTTAAGCAATGAAATCTATCGTCCATATTCTTAAACACCTCAGAATACCATTCTCCTTTTTCTTGTTGCCGATATTTTTATTTGCCCTGGCAATTAGCCCTAATCTTGTAGAAGATAGGTTAATACTGGTTTTTGTGATTTTACATTTTCTAATATATCCTGCAAGCAATGCTTACAATAGTTATTTTGACAAAGATGAAGGAAGTATTGGCTTGTTGAAAAACCCACCCCCAGTCACGGTTGGCCTTTATTATACAAGTATAGCCTTGGATTTTTTGGGAATAGCTCTCGCTTGGCTTATTAGTATGGAATTTGCAGTTCTCGTATTTGTATACGGGCTGGCATCCAAAGCTTATAGCCACCCGGGTATTCGACTTAAAAAGTATCCATGGTTAGGCTGGTTGGTAGCAGGGTTTTTCCAAGGGCTATTTACATTTTATATGGCCTATGTGGGAATAAACGACTTTTCTTATCATATTGCCTTTTCCTGGAAAGTGATTTTTCCAGGCTTGCTTACTTCTTTGTTTTTATGGGGATCCTACCCAATGACACAGGTTTACCAACATAAAGAAGATGCTAAAAGAGGCGACCGCACCTTATCTCGGACCTTAGGTATTAGAGGTACTTTTTTGTTTAATCTGGTTACATTTCTTCTGGCAACTTTAGGCTTTGAGTACTATTTTATTACTTATTACTCTCAGGATATAGCCATAACCTTTTTGTTATTTATGCTTCCGGCTGTTTTTTTCTTTCTAGTTTGGTTTTATCTGGTGATCAAGGATGAGAGCAAAGCTAATTTTGCATGGACAATGGGATTAAACTTTCTGTCTGCTCTTTGTCTTAATGCATTTTTTGTCTATTTCTTTTTACAAATCTCACATTTATTTCAGCTGGACTTGTAAGCGGAGGAACATAAAATGCTTGTGTTTTTTTTATAAATACCAATTAATTGGCTTTAAGTATAAGATTATCGTGTATTTATCTTTATACAATTAGAAAAAACATGAAACGGTTATCAGTTATAACCGCCAACTAGTTCATCAATTTCATTCAATTTTTTAGTTGAAAATCTTCCGGAAGTGGCATAAATGATCTTTCCATCTTCATCAATCACAAAAAAGTATGGGGTGTCTTTTTTCTCAAAATCTAAAGCTTCTTTATAATCCCCCATTTTGCCGCTATATACCAACACATGCGGATGAAGCTTTTCATCTATTCCCGTTTTCATTTTTTTGATGGCAGAACTGGAAGCACCTCTTTTAATCCCTGTAAACATAGGTACAAAAACCACATTAATATCAGCTCCCATATCAGGTACAAGGCCACCTGCTGCTTCTCTCACATACTCATTATATATTGGCTGAAACCAGGTTTTCAGGTCGTCTTCAGCTTTTTTGCTATATGCTAACCCTATTAAAGTATATTCACCTTTGGTGTCAGTTGGCACCGACATTTCTTTATCCGTCAGGGTTATACCAGCCATTTCAGGGAAAGAATCTTCCAACTGACCTAAGGAATTGAAAGCGCAAAAAAAGACAAAAGCGAAAATTGGAATAATCTTTTTCATAATATTTTAATAACGTTTTATAAAATTTCCAGTTGATACTTTAATATTAAGATGAACTCTTTAAATGTTTTTATATTGTTAATGGTAACAGGCTATTTATTGTTAGCAAAATATTTAAAATATCTTGTTTTAAAATTCTCCTTATTTCAAAACTACTAAATATGATTGAACATTACTTTTCCTGCCCTCATTGTTTTCAAGAAATTAGTATTTCAATAGATGGAAGCATAAAAAAACAACAATATGTAGAAGATTGTGAAATTTGTTGCAACCCCTTGCTCATTACAATTGAGGTAGAGGGTGATAAAATCATTTATTTTAGAGCCTCTCCTGCCCAATGAATTTTGTATATTGTCATTAAAAACCTTAAAGTATGAAAATAGATCTATCAAATCAGCACATTTTAGTTACTGGTGGTACTCGAGGCATAGGGGCCGCCATTAGTAAAGTTTTGGTCGAGTGTGGGGCAACTATTATTGCGCATTATAATGAAAATGAAGAATGTGCTTTAAAATTAAAAAAAGAACTGGGCAATTCGGTGCGTCTCATTAAAGCAGATTTATCAGGGGCAATGGAAGTAGCTCGTTTATTTAGCGAATCACTTTCATTCTTCAATGGAAAATTAGATGGAATTGTCAATAATGCAGGAATTGCTATTTCTTCTGACATTCATAAAAATGCAGTCGACTGGACAGACGATTGGCTAAGAACAATGGACGTAAACGTAAATGCGGTGGGTTTACTATGTAAACGTAGCATCTGTCAATTTCAAAAGCAGGATTCAGGAGGAAGGATAGTAAATATTTCTTCAAGAGCTGCTTTCAGAGGAGATACGGCCGAATACATGGCATATGCAACTTCTAAAGGCGCAGTAGTTTCACTTACAAAATCTATTGCCCGTGCTTTCGGAAAAGAAGAAATTAAAGCATTTGTGGTGGCACCGGGTTTTGTGAGAACGGATATGGCGCAAAAATTTATTAATCAATACGGTGAGGATTATGCTTTAAATGACATTGCTCTTAAAAAATTAACCGAACCGGAAGATGTGGCACCTACCATTGCCATGCTGTTTTCTGGACTGATGGACCATGCCACAGGAACCACAATAGATATTAATGCAGGTAGCTATGTCCATTAATGATTTCCAAGATGGTAAGCAACGTTGCCCATGGTGTTCAGGCTTTCAAGATTATATACAATATCATGATGAGGAATGGGGCGTACCGGTTAATAATGACAGAAAACATTTTGAATTCCTTATTTTAGAAGGGGCTCAGGCAGGCTTAAGCTGGTCAACCATTCTGAAAAAGAGAAAAGGCTACCGTAAAGCGTTTGCAGATTTTGATCCTGAACAAGTAGCGCAATTTTCAGAGGATGATATTCAGGACTTAATTCAAAATCCGGAAATTGTAAGAAATAAGCTTAAAATAAGGTCCGCGGTTTCCAATGCTCAAAAGTTTCAAACTGTACAAAAAGAGTTTGGAAGCTTTAATGCTTACATTTGGTCTTTTGTTTATAATAAGCCAATACAAAACAGCTGGAATAACATGAAGGAAGTACCGGCCACATCAAAAGAATCGGATGCTTTGAGCAAAGATTTAAAAAAGCGTGGATTTAAATTTGTAGGCAGCACAATTGTTTATGCACATATGCAGGCATGTGGCTTAGTAAACGACCACCTGGTAAGATGCCACAGATATCAATCTATTGCGACTTTATCATCATAACATTGTGGAAAAGTAAATAAACAACATGGACTTAAGCATTGAAAACATACTTTTAGTTGGATCATTACTTTTGTTTATCAGTATTATTGTTGGTAAAACCTCCTATAAATTTGGAGTACCTACCTTAATTCTTTTCTTGATAATCGGTATGTTGGCAGGCTCGGAAGGGATTGGAAAAATTAACTTTGACGATCCAGCTCTTGCACAGTTCATTGGTATAGTTGCCTTAAACTTTATACTCTTTTCCGGAGGCTTGGATACCAATTGGAGTACTATTAAGCCCGTATTGTGGCAAGGAATTACATTATCTACTGTAGGAGTGTTACTTACAGCCGTTTCTTTAGGCATATTTGTTTGGTTTATTACCGACTTCACCATTTATGAAGGCTTATTATTGGGTGCCATCGTCTCCTCAACAGATGCGGCGGCAGTATTTTCAATATTACGAGCAAAAAGCCTGGGACTTAAGTCGAATTTACGACCTACTCTCGAACTGGAAAGCGGTAGTAACGACCCGATGGCTTATGTATTAACTATTGCTTTTTTAGGTTTGGTAATCAATCAGGATGCAGGGTGGGTGTCTATTATTCCGCTATTTTTACAACAAATGGCTGTAGGGGCAATTATT
>JBEPWY010000229.1:0-6103 GCA_041642185.1 Marivirga sp. | reverse complement strand
GGTGATGAACGTAAAAACAAATCACTTTCTCAGGAGCGTGCCGATGCTATTCGCGATTACATCATCATGCTCCACCCAATAGATACTGAAAGGGTTGATGCTAAAGGTTTCGGTAACACAAGGCCCATTGTAAAAGATGAGCAAACCGATGACGACCGAAGACTGAACAGGAGAGTGGAATTTGAGATTTTCAGGCCAAAGGGGGAGTGAGGAACTGGCTAAATAATATCGCTAATTTCATTTTCTTTAAGTAGGTTTGCTTGAATATATATATTGACTATTTATACAAAAATAACAGAATATACTATGTCCTAAGCCAAGTATTGTAGTGAAAAGCTTTTAATAGAATGATTTGGTAAGTTAAGGACACGTGCTTAACGACAGTTAAATAACAATATATGAGGTAGGATCCAACTTCTTTCTTATTTGAAATACTAATGGCTTAGCAAAATGCAGTGAAAACCCCTGCTTCGGATAGCAAGAGGTAGGAGAATTGAAATTTTCAAGATGATTGTTTAATTTTTCTTATTTTGTTCCATTTTAGCTCTTGGGGCATGTTTTTTCTTTTCGTTCTTATTAATTGTCCGATTGGATAAACTATCAATAGGTATGGCGAATAATATACAAAACCCATAATTGCTTTTACGGGCCATCCAACTCCAAAATTGGCTGTTTCAAGTTCTTTTACCCGTTCCAAATTTTCACTCTTCACTTTGTTAAACCGATCAGTTTCATTCATGGCTTCAAAGTCGTATCCATAATAACTTAAAAGAAGACTGTCTGAAGTATCTGTCCACCAAGCAAATGTCCATGTAATTCCCAATGTGATTATCAATGATAAAATCAGATATGTCAAAAAGCTAAATTTTAATCGACTCCATTTTTTAATCCCAATGAAAAGGAGAACCGGAACCAAAATCAATCCGAGAAGAAAAACGATCGATACAATTGTTGTCAAAATTTCCATCGATATTTCAGAGGCACTTGTTTTTAAATTCTTCTTTGCTTCTTTTATTAAAATAGCCCAATGCTAATTTTATGACACCTCCACCGAAATCAAATTTGCTCAACAAAATCCAAAAACACTTTTTTATGATGCTCAAGGTCCAAATCAGGAGACACCGATACTCTGGCAATATAATCTTTGTCGTCTTCTTTAGTAGTTCCTTGTGTAGATGTTGCAGGTATGGTCCAGTAACAGCCTTTTAACTGCCCGTAGCTCACACAGTATTTACTTTCCTCAGGGATTTCACCGATCATCATATTAATCAGCTTGAGATTTAAAGCTCTTTTGTAAGCTTCTCTTTCTTCATCTGTATTACCTTTAGTGGGAAGATCTAAAGAAAAAACGGATGGGGTAAAACCTTCCTGAGCCAATTCTTCCGAAACAAAATTGATTTTTGCCTCTGGTAGTGTCTTCTTAATAAAGTTTACAAATTCACGAGTATTCTTATAAGCATCAATAATCCTTTGATTCATTGAAGGCAATTGCTTGGCTAATATTTCGGTTTGAAGATCTGTAGCCTCGTTATCGCAAAGTATCAGATGCTTTTCTATTTTATCGAGCAAAGCTTCAGCTTCTTTATTTGCTACACAGTACCCGGCAGTACATTTTCCTCCACTTGGGAATTTGGATCCACTCACATATGAAATGGTCCTGATAGAAGAAAGTATTCCGTCATCAGCCAAGAATTGCACATTAGGACAAAATGTTTGATCCAATATAAAAACCGGATCGATAGCAGTTTCATCAGTTGCAGTTTTACGTACCTTACTTAAAACTTCTTTTAATTTTTTAAGGTCCGGAACCTCAACTCTAGGGTTGGTGGGAATTTCAGCGATAATGTAAGGGACAGCATCTTCCTTAGCAATTTTTTCTAATACTGTATCAATGCTTTGAACCATATTATGCTCACCATCAACAAGCAAATCCACCACTTCAACATTATCAATACAAGCAGCTACCCTTCTGGCCTGGTCGTTTGTGCCACCATAACAATTGGGAGGTACAATAATTTTGATAGCCTTTCCTTTATGTTTTTCCAACGCATCGTCGATGAGCCCCATCATAATCGCATATTGAATTGATAGTCCGCAAGAACCCAATAGCGCTTTTGTATTTGTTGAGGTAATCTCTTTAATGGATTTTACTACATTTGCTTTGTTGGTTGCAAAATCACTTTTGCCCTGATCAGAAGAAGATTTTCCTATCAGCTGCTGCAAGGCAGAATAACAATCGGCTGGCGTCATAGCAATTGTCTCTCTTCGCCGTACATGCTGAATTTCTGAGATGTAACTTTCATTTTGTTCACCATTTACCAATAAAATGCTTCCCAATTGAGCATGCACAGTAATATAAAAATCGATTTTTGAGTTCAGTTCTACCTTACCAATTTCATCCTGTTGTGAAATGAAAACAGTACTTCCGTTATCCTGATAGCTATCAGGGGCAGAAATCTCTTCTACACTTTCTACTTTCTTTAATTCAAAATTATAACCGTAAACATGCTTTAATGCTTCAGCATCAAGATATTCAGGTAATTCACCGGTATAAATGATTTGAGTGTTTTTATGATCCAATAAGTTTTTCCTGAGAACTGCCATGACAGGAATCGTCCTTGATGAAAAACTGATTACATTATCTGGGTTGAGATTATTTAAGTTAGCAATTGCCCATTCCAGTATTGAAGATAATGGATGGCCTAATCGAATATAGTCGAAAGCAGTGGGTAACTCACTGAGTGCTGATGTTTCAGAATTATTATTTTTAAATAAGTTTTCAAACTGCTCTAAGAATTGAGTTTTAGCCAATTTTTCATCATAAATATCTAGTCGGTGAGTTGTTAGCTTCAACCAGTCAGTTGGCATATTTTCTAAAATATTTTCAATATAATTTAGCACTTTATTGTCTTGCATAGCATTTTTTTGATAGACTGGTAAGATAGATTGAATAAGGTTAAATTAAAAGTGAAGGCATTGTTAATTGATTGGAATAATTGGTTTGTATCGCAATTGCTTGCATAACTGCCATTTTTTGTCGCCTCGTGTTCAACGCAATGATTGATATTATAATTATTCCTTTTTTAATCGTTTTTACGTGCTTCTGTTGGAGGTATAGCCAACAGAGGTAAAAATATTAACTTTTACAAATAAGCAGTTCTAATTTGGGTAGCCCACACATCCGCCATTATGGTTTTTTAGCTTCAAAAAATAAAGCAAAGGAGCTCAATATTGCTAAAGTAGAGTTAAAGCAAGATGTTTGAGAGAAACAAAAGTACAGCTGGATAGAGATCTGCCAAAAGAAATTGGATTATAACCCATTGGCTTGTCGTGATTGCAGGGCAGAGCAGGTCATAATTATGAAAATTATTTTGCCTGAAAGAGGCCCGCCAATAGAAAATGAAAATCATTAAAACCGTAAAATACCGTAGGTTTAAAAAAAATGCTCCCAGGGGAGAGCTGGAATATTAATGCCCAAAATATTTTAGAAAGCAACTCGGAGGCTATTTTTGAGCAATCATACCAAATAAATTGTGCTCATCGGGCAAGATTAAGTCTAAAATCACTTCAGGATAAAAGGCAACCAAGGTATCGGTACCCAACTAAAACTATTCAATACCCATAGAAAAACATTGCAGGTATGGAGGCAGAGTTCAACAGAAGCTCTAATGAACCACGCCCTTAGCGCTCATCATTAGAGCTTAGATGTTGGCGGTTTCGTTCTTCACCACCGACCAAAAAAGATTTTTCCTTTCGGTAAAGTTTCCTGCGCAAAATTAGTTCTCCCCTCATTCGGTCTAAGAGTTCTTATTTAAACATAAATATTTCATTGTCTATTGCCATAATGGGACGAGCCATTTTTGAATGATTGTCCCTATGCCAACAAGGGTATTAAAAGGAAGAGTAGGGTAGTTTTGATGTTATATTTTACATTCACAAATTGGCGTTATAGAGCAAATTGAACTTGTGGTTATCTGGATCGGAAAAAACACAAACATAGAATCCATTATCATCATAGTATTTTTTCTTGTCTTTGTTTGAATCAAAGTGAACCTTTCCTCCTGCTTCTTTTATTTCCGTTACCCATTGATCAAATTCTTGTTTATTTTCAACAGAAAGGGAAAACATTATCTCATTTCCTTGACTTAAATCAGACATTTCTCCCTCAAGGCTTGATTTCAACTTTTCCTTTTCAAAAAAGTGAATGATAAAATCATCATTACTAAAAAAGAAGCTTACCAATTCTTTGCTAGGGCTGCCATTTAATTGAAATCCCAATTTTGAGTAAAATTTCTGTGTTCTTTCAATGCTTTCTACCCCTAGATTTGCCCATATCTTATGTGGTTCCATATCGTAATTATTTAGTTTTGTTGATTGGAAAATGTTTTTCAATATATCTGTCTAGATTTTCAAGTCCTGATGTAAACCCTTCTTTAAAGCCCATTTCAATAATTTTTTCAAGGTCATCCAAAGAATCATATATTAAATGGATATTTACTAGGGTCTGTTCATTTTGTTGACTGAAATTATTCTCCCATTTATTTCTTGGCAGTGAAGTGTTCAGTTTTCCCGCTGCATCACAAAATCCATCGTATGCAGAAAAAAAATTCTGATGATTGATTTTGATGTAATCTACTTTCCCCCAATGTTTTTCTCCTTCAGGGCTTACCATTGCATAATGCCAATGACCCCCTTCTCTGAAATCCATTGATTGGGTTTGTGCTACCCAAGGTTTAGGAGCCCACCATTGGTCGAGAATTTCCGCTTCTGTCCACGCTGACCAAACTAAGTCGATTGGGGCGTTGAATGAACGCTCTACTTTGATTTGATTGTTTGCTTTGTCAACATTGAAGTTGAATAACATTGCCTTGCTCATTTTCTGTTTAATTTTAGTTGTTCCAATAAATTGTCTAACTGGTTGAATCGATTGGCAAGTAGTTGCTTAAACTGCTCCAACCATTTTTCTATTTCTTTCATCTTGTCTGCGTTTAAATGGTAGTGGATTTCCCTGCCTTGTTGTTCTTGTCTTACAATTTCACATTCAGAAAGAATTTGAAGATGCTTTGATACTGCTTGTCTGCTTGAGTTAAAATTTTCTGCAATGGCATTAGGAGTCAAAGCACCAACTGTTAATAGCATAATAATTGCCCGTCTTGTCGGATCAGCTATGGCTTGAAATACATCTCTTCTTGTTTTCATTTCTTTTTATGCGCTACTAAGTGGTTCCAATTATAAATGCAATTATTTGATTGCGCAAATTTTTAACTGATTATTTTTAGCTCTTATGTTTCAAGTTTGTATTTTCTCCCGGAGTGGGGTTGTTACAATGACCACCAACGATTAGGCTATGATGAGTGGGGCATAGAAAGCACTAAGCCTGCTATTTACTCCAAGCCACAATAGCCGAATTAAATATTGTAATAAATTTACTAATTGTGGCGGACTTTCCAACCACTATCACACTTCCGTAACCGATGAACCCCCATTCATTCATAGGTGGTGTTGTAGCTCGTCATTTCAAATTTTCCTGATCCTTTTTGTAGTTCATTTTCAGTTTTATAAGTAATTGATATACGTCAGAGTATTCAGTCGATATAAAATTCTGGTTTGGATTAAGTATCAAAAATGTGCGCTTACCATTGTTTTCGGTAATTATTGAGAGGTCAGTAATTCCTGATTTAAACTCACCAACTTTGTCAATCCTATCAAAAGAGTACCTGTCTATTTTTCTCCATTTTTTGATGTAAATAGCTTCCTTATCGACCCAGGCATCAACAATAAAGTAATTTGTAATTAAAGTCAAAAGGAAAAAAGGTAAGAATAATATGATTGTTACTTTATCTCCAGTTAGCAGACCAATTCCAAGAATCATAGGAGCTATAATCATTGGCAAGTATTTAAATACTGCAGTCTGTGCGTTTGAAATTGGAGTTTTCATTGATTATATGTGTGTTCAGGCATGAGCTACAACATTTCGGTAATAACATAAAAGTTGTCATTACTTCTCTTATAGCATTGAACATACTTCCTTATTACTTGAATTCCTAATGGCTTATATAAAGTAGTAAAATCTTAGTAAAAAGGAAATAATTTCCTCGCTTTT
>JBEPWY010000228.1:0-6112 GCA_041642185.1 Marivirga sp. | reverse complement strand
GGAAATAATCCCTGCAAAAAGTGGTGCACCTGAGGCCAATGAAATACCTAAACATAGCGGTAGGGCTATTAAAAATACTACCAAACCTGCCGATAAATCAGTCTTTAGATGCTCTTTGTAAAATTTGGATTTGCTCATTATAAAGATAAGTTATTATTGTAAATTTTTCCTAAGTATCTAGAAATCAGTAAAAAAATTAGATGGGTAACTGATTTTTAAATTAAGCCCGCAAAGGTAAGAAAAGAGTTTTATAAAGCTATTAAATGCGATTAGAATTAATTTTAGCGGTTAAGGATGAGCTTTTGTTTAAGGGGGGTGTACTATTGGTAAAAATATTATAACAACTCCCTTAATTTCTCCCCTAAAGCTACAATTTGCTCGTTTTTCCAACCACTGCTTCCACTCAACTGCAACTGATTGCAGTTGACTACTTTTAATTATACTTTGGGAAAAGTGTACCCGTAAATGAAAAAACCCGCTTAATTTTCATTAAACGGGTTTCCTAGTAGCGAGAGCAGGACTCGAACCTGCGACCTTTGGGTTATGAGCCCAACGAGCTACCAACTGCTCCATCTCGCAATATAAATCTCTTTTGATTTCTACATCTTTTCACATAATTTCTTGATGTTTCCCTCAAAAGGAATACAAAGGTAACACAAAGTTTAGAAAAAACAAGTACCTTTGAAAAGAATTGTTAATTAATGGAAGAAAAAATACATAAAGCCGGCTATGTCAGCATTGTAGGAAAACCTAATGTGGGAAAATCTACACTCATGAATGCTATGGTAGGGGAGCGCCTCTCAATTATTACATCAAAAGCGCAAACTACCCGACACAGGATAATGGGCATCCTAAGCGGAGAAGATTTTCAAATAGTTTATTCTGATACTCCCGGCATATTGAAGCCGCAGTATGAGTTGCACCAATCAATGATGCGTTTTGTGAAAAGCTCATTGGAAGATGCAGATGTTTTACTTTTTGTAACGGATCTATATGAAAAATATGAGGAGGGCGATACTTTAATTGATACTATAGCCAATGCCGATATACCAACTATTCTGATCATGAATAAAATAGATCAGTCTAAAGGTAGCCAGGCAGAGGATAAAATGAAATATTGGGCCGATATTATTAAGCCCGATCATCAGATCATGATTTCCGCTCTGGAGGAAATCAATATCAATGAACTTTTTAAAATGCTATTGGATTTAATGCCGGAGCATCCTGCTTATTTCCCTAAAGAAGAACTGACGGATAAGCCGGAAAAGTTTTTCGTGGAGGAAATTATCAGAGAAAAGATTTTTAAGAACTATAAAAAGGAAGTACCCTACAGCTGTGAAGTGGTGGTTACTGAATTTAAAGAGGATGAGAAAATCATTCGGATAAGAGCAGAGATTTATGTGGAGCGTAAATCTCAGAAGGGAATAATCATCGGTAAAGGAGGAGAAGCCCTTAAGAAAGTTGGAATTGAATCGAGAGCAGAACTGGAAACTTTTTTTGCAAAGCAGGTACATTTGGAGACCTTTGTGAAAGTGGAGCAGGATTGGAGAAAGAAGGATCTTAAATTAAAAAGATTCGGGTATTAATTAATAATTGATAATTAGGGAATTACGAATTATTTTGCTTCAAATTATTGTTTTGCTGTTTAAAATCTAATCAGGAGAATTTTATTTTAAACAAACGTAATATGAAAACTAGTAATGTAATTCAAGAGAGTTATCAGTTTGCACTAGATATAATTAAAATAGCACAACTGTTGAAGAAGGAAACTCACTATGAAATTTCATCTCAACTTTTGAAAGCAGGAACATCGATAGGTGCTAATGTGGAAGAAGCCATTGGCGGCCAATCGAGAAAGGATTTTTTCGCCAAGTTAGCCATTTCTTATAAAGAATCGAGGGAATCACATTATTGGTTAAGGTTAATAAGAGATTCAGGTTTTTTGGAAATAAACCGAGCTAGCCAGATGATTTTGAAATGTGAAGAAATAATGAAAATAATAGGGTCAATTCAAAAAACAATGAAGGAAAGGGGATTATAAATCAAGAAAAATTTCATTTGAAAGATGATCCAATTCCTAATTAAACAATTCGTAATACGTAATTAAATAGTAAATGTCAAATATAGTAGCAATAGTAGGTAGGCCCAATGTAGGTAAATCTACCTTTTTTAATAGATTGGTCGAAAAGAAGCAGGCCATCATGGACAATGAATCGGGCGTAACCCGTGACAGACAATATGGTGAAGCTCAGTGGAACGGTAAGAAATTTACAGTTATCGACACAGGAGGATACGTTACAGGTTCTGAGGATGTGTTTGAGTCAGAAATCAGGAAGCAGGTGAAAGAAGCATTGAATGAAGCTTCTGTAATTTTGTTTATGGTTGACTGCCATGTAGGCCTAACTGATTTGGATAAAGATTTTGCCAAAATTGTGCGTGAGGTCAATAAGCCCGTTTTTGTAGTTGCCAATAAAGCGGATACATTAGAGAAAAGTTATACTACCGGCGAATTTTATGCTATGGGGTTTGATGAGGTTTTCGCTATATCCTCAGCAAGTGGTTCGGGTACTGGTGAAATATTAGATGAAGTAGCAGAATTACTTCAGCCTGAACATGAAGATCCTTATGAAGGAGTTCCCAGAATTGCCATATTAGGAAGACCTAACGCAGGTAAATCATCCTTTTTGAATGCATTAATTGGTTCTGAAAGAACAATAGTTACAGATGAAGCCGGTACTACACGTGATGCCATTAATACGCATTATAAATTATATGGAAAAGATTTCATCCTGACAGATACTGCCGGGTTAAGAAAAAAGACGAAAGTAAAGGATGATATAGAATTTTATTCTACCATCAGAGCCATTCAGGCTTTACAGGATAGCGATGTTTGTATAATTGTGGTGGATGCCATTAGAGGTTTTGAAGCACAGGATATGCAAATAATTTCATTGGCCCATAAATACAAAAAAGGCTTAATGATTATGGTGAATAAATGGGATTTAATTGAGAAAGACGGTAAAACCCATGATAAGTTCAAAAAAGAGATTCAGGAAAAATTAGGACCATTGGATTATATTCCGATTATTTTCACCTCTGTTATTCAGAAACAAAGAATTTTCCAGGCGATTGAAATGGCTATGAAAATTTGTGAAAGCAGACATGAAAAAGTAACAACTTCTGCATTGAATGAAGTGATGCTGAAGGAGATTGAGAAATATCCGCCGCCGGCTTTAAAAGGAAAGCATATAAAAATTAAATATGTAACGCAATTGCCGACTTATACGCCTTGCTTTGCGTTCTTTTGTAATTTGCCCCAATATATAAAACCACCTTACGAAAGGTATCTGGAAAACAGATTAAGGGAAAATTTCGATTTTGAGGGGGTACCAGTAAAATTAGTGTTCAGAAAAAAGTAGCTAGCTATTGACAATTATGAGAATAATTATATACCTTTAGCTCATTATAAACCATAATCTATTGAAACTATGAAAAAGTTATTTACAATGTTTATGCTTGCTGCTTTTACATTTGCAGTTGTTGCTTGTGACAACAAAAGCGAAAAAGAAGAAGCTTCTGAGCAAATTGAAGAGTCAACTGAAGCAATCGGTGAAGAAATCGAAGAAGCAACTGAAGAAATCGGTGATGCTATTGAAAAATCTGCACAAGAGACTAAAGATGCAATCAATGCAGAGGCTGATACTATTATGGACGAATCAGAAGAAGTTATTGAAGAGTAATATTACTCTTTTTGTTAAATTTAGAAAGGCCGGATATTCTCCGGCTTTTTTTATGCTCTAAAGTAATCAGATCAAATCTTCCCCAACCATTTAAAACAGTAGACTCATCAGGTATCCTTTATCGTTCAAATAATTGCGATAAAACCCCGGCTTTTTACACTCTATTATTAAGCTGTTCAAAATCACTAGGAAATTTCAGCTTCACGATAGAAATAATTGAGGTATTGCGACAGGAACGTAGTTCCAATATACTTTAAAAAGCATAACTGGGACTAAAGGAAAGTTCTGAAGTATAGCTGTTCCCTGTCATGTATCAAAGGAATGTCAAAAGAAAACGTTTTCTCACAATGGTTGCAATTATTGGGCAGGACTTTTTTCTGTTTCCTGTAAGCTGAGATCTGGTAAATTTCCGGAAAAGTTGGGAACTAATACAGGTTTTTTTCAGAAATATATGGTATGTTGTCTGTGGGCGGAACCTGAACAGCTTATTGAAAATCTACTCTTACATTTGTGTTATTAGTACTATAATAACGCATAGCTTAGGATATTGGCAGGACATCATAATAGATACTTTATCCTGGATTGATCAGGTTGAAGTATCATTAAATTTTTAGTGTTCGGTATTAATAGACATAAAAAAACCTCTTCTAAAAGAAGAGGTTTAATTTAAACGAATCTTAGTAAATTTTTATGATGCCGATTGTACGTTAGTAGGTTCATTCACATCTTTATTATCATTCAATTTGGCAATGTGGAATGTCTTCCTTGCCTTATGTCCGCAATATGAACATTTGAAATATTTCATTAATTCACCTTCTTCAGTAATGGTTGGAGATTTGATAATCTCTTCTTTCACTACTTTCAAAGTTTGATAGTTACATTCTGAACACTGAAGCGCATGTAAATGGCCTGAATATTTCTCAATTTTGGTGTAGCCTGTTTCTTCATCTACCCATACATCATAATCAACAGAGAATATATCCTCTTCAGCTTGCATACCTTCATCCAAATAAACATCTTCTTCCTCTTCAGTTAATAAATTCATAGGTTTACCTGTTTTCGGAGAAATTCTAGGAGTATATCTTAATTTCTTCAATCTTTTTTCAATATAAAAAGGATAGTAAAACCTTAATATATTCTGAACTATCACGCCAATGATTAGTGCCAACATTGCAGAAACAAATATTTTCACAGAAAGCCACAAAAGTTCTGTTTCCCCAAATAATGCGTTAATCCATACTACTGCTCCAATTAGTAAAATTACAGTTGATCTCCATAGGGTATCAATCTCATGTCTATTAATGTAATCATACTTTTGCTTAAAATCTTTAAGAGTCGCTAAACGCATATAATGCGCTAACACGAGCAAAATGGCTATACCAATAATACCCATACCCACATATGGGCCGTAGAGGTGTATCATGTCAAAGATGCTTTGGTTATTTTCAGCAGGCATAATTATTTTCTTTAATGATGATTAATTAGTTAGTATTCGTTCTTAATGTACTTTCAATTTATAAATGTAAATAAAATTACGGTAAATCCGTATGCAATTTAAAATTTATTCAATTATTTTTTATCAAAAAAGTTATATTTTTTATCTGAAATACCTTAAAAATATATTATTGTAACTTTTTAATATTCAAAAATAATAGTTAATAATTCCGTTAAAAAGCATTGAAATGCATCTTTTATATGTCAATGTATGAAATAAAATTATTAAATCCATTATTTAGACTGAAAAAAATAATTTCAATCAATTATTAATGATTACAACCTTTTTCCTGTAATACGTGTCATTAACAACAAGGCGTTAAAAATAAATTAGCAGAATTACTGTTAATATTTATTTAACGAAAATAAAAACAAACATCCAAAACAAACAGGAAAACAATGAAAAAATTATTTAGAAACGCAATGATATTATCTGCTATGGCAGGTACTTTATTTTTCACCGCATGTGGTGATGATGATGAAAATGGAATTGATAACCCGTCAGTGAGCTATATTACTTCACCTAGTTCATCAAGTGGTGCTGTAACTATTTCTACTCAAGATACCTTAGAACTAGATATTACAGCTACTACACCAGCTGGGTTTAATGTGATAAGAGTGCAAAGTGATGAGCCGACCATATTATTGGAAAGAAACAGAAACGATTTAGGTTTAGATGCCGGAGCTACAACTGCTGAAGCATCTTTTGGTTTAACTTTTGATAATCCTGGAGAAGTACTGTTAACTATAACCGCTGTGGATGACGCTAATCAGGAAGCAATAGAAACTTTAACAGTTACAATTGAAGATTCCAGAGCAACAATTTACACAGCTAAATTATTGTATGCTCCAACTGCTGAAGAAGATTCAAAAACTTT
>JBEPWY010000227.1:0-6135 GCA_041642185.1 Marivirga sp. | reverse complement strand
TGTGATTTAAAGGGAGCTAAAAAGCTTGTGCCCAGTCCTCCTTCCACTGTTGGCTCTGGCAGCAAAAATCGCCTCACCCCAGCCCAGCCAAAGGCTGGCAGGATCTCTCCTAAGGAGAGAAAGTTTATATATAGATGTTAAAGGAAAAATTTAATTAGCTATAAGGTGTTGAATTTTACTTAAATGTTCTTCTCTAAGTGGCTTACTAAAAAAACCCTTTACTAAATCAATCTTTTCGGCTTTTTCAATATCGAGCTTATCTGTAGATGAGCTAAGCATAAAAACAGAAGTATTTTTTTGAGACACAAAAGCTTTTATTTCCTCCAAAAATTCCCATCCGTTCATTAGAGGCATGTTGATGTCTAAAATAATGATATAAATAATATCTTCAGAATACTCACTTTTTAAATGTTCTAAAGCAGAATCCCCATCCATATAAGTTTCTATAACCGGAAAAAAAGAGTTGTCTTTTAATAAAAAATCTGATAGCATAATTGAAATTTCATCATCATCGATCACTAGAGTTTTGATATTCATTCTTTGTTTTTATTAATTTCGAATTGTTGTGACGTATCTACCATTTTCCTTATAATCATATCTAATTCATCTGCTGATTTTAGGATATGCCCATAAAAATCTTTCATTTTGTCCTCTTCTATTTCACCATTATCAAGCAAATTTACCAAACCCATTAATCGGGCTAAGGGTGCTCTTACCACATGTGATTGTGTCCAGGCAATGTCCTTCAGTTTTTCATTTTGTTTTTCAATGGCTTCAATATGTCTATTTCTTTCAGTTACATCATTTACCAGTATAATTTCAGCTGGTTTCCCTTTATATTCAAACCTATTGGAGCGAACCTCAACTTTTATGTGTTCTCCATTTTTCTTTATGTGAGTCAATTGGCCATAAGCCAACTTTTCATTTTCCATGGCTGAAACTAAAAAGGGAAAATCAGCTTTAGGTCTAATTTGATTAATATCCATATTGAGGAATGCTTCATATGAATAACCGTAATGTGCAATAGCAGCATCATTTACATCTAAAAACTGTAGCGTTTCTCTATCGAAAACCCACATAGGAAGGGGGCTGAAATGGAAAAGATCAGAATAGCGTTGCTCAGATTTTCTTAGGTTTACCAATATTCTATTCCGTTCAATATTGTATATAATACTTTTATATAATACTGTACTATTTAAAACATCCTTCAATAAATAATCAGAAGCACCTATCGCCAAAGATTTAATAGCAAAATCTGCATCAGGGTATCCCGTTAAAATAATGATAGGTTTATTTTGAGAAAACTTCTGGATATCCTTTATTAAAGGCTCTCCATCTTTATCGGGTAAACTTAAATCCAATAATATAATATCAAAGGTATTGCTAACATCTGTTAAAATTTCAGCTGCAGCCTTAAAATTTTTAGCCCATTGAAGCTTATTGACTATATTGGCATCTGCTAGATAATCCTCAATCAGAATATAATCTCCAGGATTATCTTCAACTACTAAAACATTATATCTGTTTTCTTGTCCGCTCATCTTATCCTATTACTTAACTCCAGGAGGCAAGCTAACAATGTTAAACCAAAACTGCTCTATAGTTAAAATTGCTTCCAAAAATTCATTGATTTCAACCGGCTTAGTAATATAACAGTTCGCATGATGCTGATAGGCTAAATCAATGTCGCTCTGAGATGAAGAGGTAGTGAGCATAATTATTGGAATATGCTTTTTTGTTGGGTCTGCTTTAATCTCTTGTAGCACTTCATGACCACTTTTAATAGGTAAATTTATATCCAGAAGCACCAAATCCGGGACTTTATTATATTCATATCCATCTTTTTGCAAAAGCATACTTAATGCTTCTTTACCATTTTTGGCAACATCCATTGTGTTGATAATTTTACTTTCTTCAAAAGCTTCCTGGGTTAGAAGAATATCACCTTCATTATCTTCCACCAAAAGAATATGGATTGATTTCATTTGTATCTATTTATGTTTTTTGCAGTCACAACTTGTGCCATCTTAGCGGGTTTGCCCCAAGGAAATCCCTTCGGGAGGGTTCACTACAAATAATTCCTCTTTTCCTGCCCCGACATTATCGCAAATTGCTATGTTAAGATGAATTTCCATTCATTTCATATTTAACGATGTTAGTAAAACTATTAAAAATAATAAAGTAAAATCTATTACACTTATAAACGACATTACATTTCCCTTTTCGCATCTCTAGACTGTATAAAACATTCATAAGAAAAAATAACTTTACATATTGTTTATAAAATCAAATAATAAGTAAAAACCCATTTGTTTCTCAGATTCAATGACTTTTATCATACAATTTACAAAAATAAATGGTATAATTATAAATTAAATGAGTTAATTACTAATTTATTATTAATAACAAAGGAGTATTTAAATTGATATACTTAAATTTTTTCTTGAATTTAAAAGATTAAGTTACACCGAGATAAAATAAGTTGTGTGATTGGTAAAATTAAAAATAGACTGCTTTTCCTGTTTATTTATTGAGTTGGCTCCCTTTCATTCAAACAGCTCATGTGTTTTATTTAATTTTAGGATAGCTAAGTTATTCTGATACTGGGCTGCGCAAAATTTAATTATTCAATTATATATTTTGCAGGTAGACTAAAGTAAAAAGTGGAGCCTTTTCCCAACCCATCTGATTCTACCCATATTTTCCCACCTAAATTATCTATAATCTTTTTCACAATAGAAAGGCCCAGACCTGTTCCTGAATAATCAGATCTACTATGAAGCCTCTGAAAAATCACAAAAATTTTGTCTTTGTGTTCGGGCAAAATACCAATACCATTATCAGTAAAGCGGAATTCACAAAAATCATCTTTTATTTCGCAACTTATTTTAATGTTTACAGGAACATCTTTTTGGGAATATTTTAAAGCGTTACCGATTAAATTATGAAATACCTGAAGAATAGGTGGTCTATTTGCTTTTATATTTGGGAGTTTGTCGTACTGTATTTTCGCTTTTTTTTCCTGAATAACCTTTGCCTGTAATTGCTTTACTTCCTCTACCAAATCGTTCAAATTTATTTCCTCTAAATCATGTGAATGATTTCCAGCTCTGGAAAATTCAAGTAAATCCAATATTATTTGACGCAACCTGTTGGCACCATCTACCGCATAAAAAATATATTGTTTGGCTTTATCATCCAGTTGAGGGGAATAATTTTTCTCCAACATGGTCAAGAAGCTGATAATCATACGAAGTGGTTCCTGCAAATCATGGGAAGCTATGTATGCAAATTTTTCCAACTCCTCATTACTAGACTTCAACTCTACTGATTGCTCATCCAGTTCATTTGCAAGTTTTCTTTCTTTTTCTATAAAGTTTTCAATTTGCTCCGCCATCAGATTAAATTGATCTGCCAATTCTCCGAACTCATCCTTTTGATTCAAGTCAATTCTTTTATCCAGATTACCTGACGCTATTGCTTTTGCACCTTTTTTTAGTTTTTGCAAAGATTTCAATATTTGCTTCCGAACAGTATACCCTATTAGGATCAAAAATATTATAACAGGAAATATAATGGCTGCATAATGCCACCTTCTTGTTATCTGCAATTCATGGATTTCCTTAAAATGTTCAAAAGATACCATAAAGGATATGGACAACAATTGATTTAAATCGGACCTAATAAGAACTTTTGATCGATTGAGCAGCTCCTCTCTTTCTTCCGCATCCGCATATTGGGTATCCTTTTCATAAATTTTTCGGATTAAACCGTATGCATTGGTGATAGAAGGCAAACTATTATGAACTACATTTATATTTTCAAAGCTTTCGATTTCACTTTTTGTCACGTCCAGTTTAAATAATATACTGTCGATAGTATTTGCGTATCGTTCGTTCTGGGTAGAGAAATAATATTCCATCACAAGGTTAAGAGTAGAAACCTGCTCTTTGAATACACTTAATTTTTCTACTCTTTCGATTTCTTTTTCTACAACATAAGTCATGTTGAGCAAATAAATATATAATGCTAGTATCGCTGAAATGGCAATAATTACAATGCTATTTAATTTTGTCTTAACTGTCATTTATTTGTAGTTACTCCTCTAGGATGTGCCTCTTCCATAGGCTTATAATTGATGAAATCACCTATATGAACTAGCCTAACTTGTAAATTTTCCTTTTCAATTACCCAATATTGATGCCATTCCAGCAAAATCAACATTCTTTCATTCAAATTCAGAACATAGTCAAATTCATCACGAATGCTTTTAATTACAACTTTGGGAGTATTGGTAAGTTTTGCCAGTTTATCAATAGTTTCCTCAGGATTCTTCAGCACATAGCTTTGAGCTTTTCTGAGTGCTTTCAGGTAGGCAACCAGAATCTCAGGCTTTTCTTTGGCATAGGAATCTAAAGAGACAGCTAACCAAAGTGAAGAGTGAGTGAGATCAATTTTTATTTCATATGCTTTATCTTTCATATCATGGATGATATGGGTGGCATGCGGTTCCCATATTACTGCCACATCAATTTCACCATTTCGAATAGCCTTGTTAATTTCCCCAGGCTTCATATATATAATTTCGACTTCATCCTGCGAAATTTGATTTTCAAGTAAAAAGGAATCAAAATGATATTCTGACTGAGTTTTTTTTACCATTCCGACTTTTTTACCTTTAATATCCAATGGTTGATTAATCTCCCCATTAAGCCTACTCGCTACTATTTTCTGATTTCTATTGGCTAAAATCATATTGGCGAATGCTTGCGGATTCCCTTTTCTTTCTCCTTTATAATAAGTAGAATCCAATATGGCATGCAAAAATGGGGTTTCAGTAGAATGTGCTATATCAACTTCACCTGCCAGCAACTGCTTCATGGACTCCACCCCAGCTATATTAATTTTTATTTCTACATCCAATCCCTCTTCCTCAAAGTAGCCTTTTTCTTTTGCTACAAAAGTAGAAATTTCTCCTATATAATTAGTTACGCCTATCTGAACAGATATTAGGTTTTCTTTGGATTTATTTGAATTACAAGAAACCAATAAAAAAATAACAGACAATAGTATTATGCGATTTAAAAAGTATCTCTGTATCATTTTTATTCTTCTGTTTTAGGTATAGTAAAATAAAAAGTACTGCCCTTTCCAGCGTCGGATTTTACCCAAATACGTCCATTTAGGTTTTCAACTATCTTTTTAACAATTGCCAACCCCATCCCCGTACCTGAATAATCATTTTTATTATGAAGCCGCTGAAAAATATTAAATATTTTTGCAAAATATTCTTCTTTTATTCCAATCCCATTATCTTTTACTGAAAACTTCCACTCATTATCCAATTCAGTGACTTTAATGATCACTTTAGGAGGAATTTCAGGATGACTGTATTTCAAAGAATTTGAAATTAAGTTTTGAAAGAGCTGAATCAAAGGAGATGGGTGTCCATAAATTTTAGGGAGCTTGCTAAATTCAATATTAGCGTTGAGCTCTTCAATTTGTTTACGATGCAATAAACAAACCTCCTTAATTATTTCATTTAAATCTACCTCAGTATTTCCTTCTTCTTTTTTACCTATTTTGGAATAATCCAGTAAGTCGAGAATAATTTGCCTCATTCGTTTGGCGCCATCCACAGCGAAATCAATATACTGGTGAGCTTTATCATCTAGTTGGTTGCCATATTTTTTCTCTAATTGTGTTAAAAACCCAGATACCATTCTAAGCGGTTCCTGCAAATCGTGAGAAGCAACATAGGCAAACTGCTCTAATTCAGCATTTGAGTGTGCCAGTTCCTGTGTTTGCTTGATAAGTCGATTATTAATTTCCAATAAGGATTCCTCAAATTTCCTACGGTCAGTTATATCCGCAGTTGCGCCTATCATTCTGATAGCTTTTCCGTTCCCATCCCTTGCAATAAAGCCCTTGTCAATTACATAAGCATAGTCTCCAGATTTCTTTTTAAATCGATATTGACCTTTCCATAAATTATAATTTTTATCCTTAAATACCTTTTGTTGGTCTTTTTTAGTCTTATCCAAATCATCAGGGTGGACGTTTTTCATCCAAAACTGATAATCCTGGGCAGCTTCCTCAATAGAGTAGCCAAATTGATTTTCAAGCCCATTTCCT
>JBEPWY010000226.1:0-6150 GCA_041642185.1 Marivirga sp. | reverse complement strand
AAAACAGAAGCACGGCTCATATGGTCATGTATTTTATCCCTTGAAAGCTGCCCCAGAAAATTCACATTTTTCGGTTTTAACAATTCGCCTTTTCCCGGGTCATTATTGTTGCCTGCTATATATACCGGCCAGTCAAGATCTTCTGCTATTTCAGAAAGTAATTTTACATTTTTAGCTTCATCCCAGATACGGCCTGCACTTAATATAAATGGTTCCTTTAAGTTTTGTCCATTAATGTTAATGTCTACTCCGTTATAAATAACTTCTGCGTTTTTAATTTCCCCATTTACATTTTCAGCTTGTTTAAGCATTCCATGTGTCGGGGCAACAACAATATCCGAGACCTCAATAGCATTTCTTACAACAGTTACATAATCTGCCCATTCTTTTATAGGTATTTCCCCTTTTACCGCTAAATACCAACTCATCACACAGGAATGGTATACTGTAATTACCGGGCAACTGTAACTACCTAAAGTTTGCCCATAATTATTGAAATGAATAAGGTCCGGCTTTACCTTACTGCAGATAGAGGTAATCCAATGCTTAGCCAATTGTACATCCTTTAAACTATCCTGCATCCATTCAAGTTTATAATTACTTTCATATAATTTTACATGATGTAATTTTTCCATTTGAAGCAATTGTTCGGGTGTAAGCAAAGCACCCATGGTTAACAGATGTATTTCCACATCATACTTCATCAGTCCTTTGCATAAATTAACCGCATAGGTCCATACACCGCCAACAGTATCTGCGGTCATTAAAATTTTAAAATTGCCTGCCATATATTCTGTCAATTACTTCGGCTGTTTTTACATATTCACCTGCCGATTTTTTATCGTATCCTTCTCCATTCAATACACTTTTGGCCCAAAACAAGCCGGCTCTTCCACTCCAGTCATCCGGTGGCGACACTAATTCTTCAGTATGTGTTCCTGTATATTTTTCTGCTTTAAAATCATAGAAAGAGCCATCAACATTTTTAAATGAAACCCCTCCTTCTGTACCATAAAAAGTAGCTTCTATTACTGCATCTTTACCGGCAGATACATGCCATGAGCAATCAAGATTGATAGCTGTTTGATCTTTTGTAAGCATAGATACTTTAGCGAAATCTTCCACCTTTGCTTCTCCAGGTAATAGCTTTTGTCCTTTACTGAAGAGATGGCTTCTTACTTCTTTTATATCGGGAAATTTTAAGCAGCATAGGGCCATATCTATCAAATGAACTCCTAAATCCATTACACAGCCTCCACCTGATTGGTCCATATCATAAAACCACTCTTTATCAGGTCCGTAAGCATTATGAAACACCAGATTAACAGCGTAAATTTTACCAATTTCTCTATTGCTGATCACCTCCTGAACAGCCTGAAATGCTTTTGTATAGCGATAGGATAAATCTACTGTTAACAGTTTATCTGCCTTTTTTGATGATTTTACTACTTCCCTTACTTCACTGGCTGTTCTGCCTAATGGTTTTTGGCAAAAAACGGCCTTTCCTGCAGATAAAGCATTAATAGATTGGGAAGCATGTAAAGCACTTGGTGTGGCGATTACCAATCCATCAAGGTCCTCATTGGCATATATATCCACTGGGTTTTTAATAACTTGGGCAAAAGGAGCCAATTTTTGAGCTTCCACAGCATTTTGCTCTAAGGGTTCAGATATAATATCAGCCACTACTTGTCCTCCATTTAAAAGTACTTCCATTCTATTTCTACCGATCCACCCAATCCCAATAAATCCAAGAGAGAGTGTGTCTGTTTTTTCTTTTTGATCTGTTGCCAGCATAGTAATTATTTATTAATGATTAAAGCTTTAATGAAACCGTCAGGCCGCTCTGTCAAATATTTGAAAGCCTCATCTGCATTTTCCAGTAGAAAAGAATGAGTGAAAAGCGGAAAGGGATCCATCTGCTCCGTTTCAATAGCCGTAATGGCATCATGCATTCCTTTTACATATTGCTGAGGGTCTCTTTCATGTGCACTGATCATATCAATCCCTCTCCAGTTAAGCAATTGTACATTCAGGTTTCGCATTCCGTCCTGATGAAATCCTGCTACTATTAGTTTACCTTTTTCGGATGTAAGCTCTATAGAAAGATTCAGGGGCCATTCTTTACCGGTTACTTCAATTACCCTTTCGCAAAAATTACCTTCTGTAAGTGCTTTAACCTTTTCAATGATCCGGTGATGATCGTCCATGCTAATCAAATGATCAGCACCTTCTTTTAAGGCTGATTGAAGTGAGAAATCCCTTTTTGAAACAGCAATAACTTTAGCCCCAACAGATTTAACCAATTGTATTAATAACAAACCTAAAAAGCCTGCACCAACTATGGCTACAGTATGTTCTTTTTTAATATCGCTTCTATTAAATATATTAACAGCACAACCCAAAGCTTCTCCGGGAAAAGGTCTTTTGTTTAAAAATTCAGGAAGTTTAACTACCTCATCGGCTTTAGCTATATCAAACTGAGAGTAAGCGTGATAAGACAAGCATGCAACTCTGTCGCCAATCTGAAGATCCGATACATTATCGCCTATAGCATCTACAACTCCCCAACCTTCATGACCGGGCGCACCCGGTTCAGCAGGATATTCAAACCACTCTCTGCCTTCCCAAACAGGAATATTGGAAGCACATACTCCTGAGCCCTCCAATTTAATACGAACTTCTCCTTCCTTAGGCTGCGGTAGTGCAACTTGCTGCACTTCTGCTTTTCCGGCCGAAGTGATGACAACCGATTGCATTAACTCTTTTGATATTTCTTTGGTATTATTTTTTGATTTTACTAATTCCATTATACGGCTATTGCTTTAGATGATAGCTTTTTTTCTTGCAATGAGATATTCCTGGTTTCGCAAACCCAGTCAATCAACTTTTGCATTCCTTCATTTACAGTATGTTTTGGAGCCCAACCGGTAGCTTCCTTAAATTTGGATGTATTGGACACATAATACTTTTGATCTCCTGTGCGCCATTTCTCAAAAGAAATATCCAATTCTTTGCCGATAGCTTCTTTTATATAATCAAGAATTTCAATCAGGCTCACGGCATTTTCCGGTCCTCCACCAATATTAAAAGCATTGCCGGCTATTGAATTTATATTTTTCTGTGCTAAAACAAATGCCTCTACCAGATCTTCAACAAACAATACATCCCTCACTTGCTTTCCATTTCCATAAATTACAATGGGCTCGTCCTGAAGTGCTCTTATAAGAAAATGAGCCACCCACCCCTGGTTTTCATTACCAAATTGATGAGGACCGTATATACAACTCATTCTAAAAACAGCTGTTTTTAAACCATAAGATCTGGAGTAATCCAATACATACTGATCGGCAGTTCCTTTGGAGCAGCCATAAGGGCTTTGAAAATCCAGTGAACGGCTTTCATCTATACCATTCATTTTAAAATAGCGGTCTTGGGGGAAATACCTGGTTTCATCTGTCTCCAATCCTAAATCCTGCAAATTTCCGTAAACTTTATTGGTGGAGGTAAAAACCAGTGGCGGTTTATGAACTGATTTCCGAATGGCTTCTAGCAAATTAAAGGTTCCCACTATATTTACATCAAAATCATGAGCAGGATTAGTTAAGGAAGAGGTTACAGCTACCTGTGCAGAAAAATGATAAATCTGCTCGGCATTATTTACACAAGCTTCTAATACTCTTCCTTCTTTGATATCAGCAATTTGTACAATCAGCTTATCACCATATTTCTTTTGCAACCACTGAAGATTTTGCTCTACCCCTTTCCTGGAAATATTATCATAAACCATTACTCTTTTGCCTTCGCTTAAGAGACGGGCAGCCAAATTAGCACCTATAAAGCCTGCTCCTCCCGTAATGAGAATGTATTTTTTATTAGATGATAGAGTATATTGCTTATTGATATAAGTATGCTGACCAATATTTTGCACCCCACCTTTGCTCAATAATTTATAAAGTATTTTCCCATTACCATCTTGTTTTTTCATGCCGAAGAAATATTCTCTTTCATCCAGGTGAAAGCCTCCGACAGTAGGGAATTTGGTATTAAGATCATTCATGCTGTACCAGTAAACTCTGTCAGCTTTTGTTTTAATTACCTTCTTAAATTCTTCCAGTTGCTTTACTTCATCATCTTGCCAGGTAGAGAAACCCGCCTCGGAAATCCAAATCTCTTTTTTGAGATTATTTCTTTCGAGAACATCCCGAACTGATTGAATATTTTCTTCCCAGCCGGACCACTGCTGATCAAATACTTCCGGGAAGCCATGAATTCCTACTGCATCAATATGTCTTAGAACTCCTTTTTCTGCCATAAATTGGAGCCAGTTTGGATCTATAGGGCTCATTCCTCCTAAAAGAGTTTTTTTACCTCTGTGTTGGGCCCAATAAGCGGCCATATCTATCATTTTGGCAAATTTGTTCCATGAGTAATCTAAGGTGAAATCATACTCCACCACATTATTGGGCTCATTCCATAATTCTACCCATTCAAAATAATCACCATATCTGGTAATCATCACATCTATAAAATCAGCGAATGCTTTAAGGTCTTTAGGAGGTGCAGAAGTACGTGCTGCCTCCCCCAGGGAAGGGGGAGTATAAAGGACACATGGCAATATCTCTACATGCTTTGCCAATTCCGGTATTAGCCAATCGTACCACTCCGGGCTTCCATCTACATGCCATTCAGCCCATGAAACTCCTGTGCGTAAATGTTTTATTCCTGTTTTTTTTAAATCTTCTATAACCAGCTTTACTTCATCATATTGTCCGGGGCGAAACCATTCTACAATTCCAATATGAGAGGTTGTATTTTTGCCGTTGATGTTTTTCATGTCATTCAGTTATATGGTTCAAAAAAATTTATACAGTCAGGCCTCTGGATTCCAACTCTTCTGTGGCTTGGTTCACGCTATCTACAGCAATTTGTCCTTCCAGCCATTGGGCCAATTCGTATAATCCATCTTCAAAATCTACTTGCGGTTCGTAGCCAAGTATTTCTTTAGCCTTGGATAAATCAGCAAAACAATGCCTTATATCGCCCAGGCGGTATTTTGAAGTAAGCTCTGCAGGTATGTCTTTACCCATCACCTTAGCAAGCTTTTCTGCTATTTCATGTATGGTATAATGATAACCGCTTCCGATATTAAAGACTTCATTATCAGATTTTGAGGTTTCAAGCGCCAGGCGGCAGGCTCTTGCAACATCTTTTACATGTACAAAATCTCTTTTTTGCATTCCATCTTCAAATATCAGAGGCGGGTTATTGTTAAGCAGACGCGATGCAAAAATTGCCAATACGCCTGTATATGGATTTGATAGTGATTGGCGCGTGCCATACACATTAAAAAATCTTAAAGCGGTAGTGGGAATGCCATAGGCTTTGCCCATGATCAGGCCTAAATTCTCCTGATCAAATTTTGATAGGGCATAAACAGAAGATAAAGAAGGCCTTTTGTTTTCAGGAGTAGCCAATGGGGAATAAGGCCTACCATCTTCTGCATGCATTTCCCATTTTTGGTTTCGTAGGTCATTTAATTCTCTGCCACAATCATGAAAAAGCTTACCAGAATCATCACTGTACATTCCTTCACCATAAATACTCATGCTTGAGGCAATGACTAATTTTTCAACAGGTTTTTCTACCAATGCTTCTAATAGTACTGCAGTGCCTACATTATTCACTTCAGTATATTCCCTCACCTGATACATGCTTTGTCCCACTCCTACCATGGCGGCAAAATGGAAAACTGCATCTACATCCTGTAAAGCTTCAAGTACAGCTATCTCATCTCTTACATCTCCTACAATTAATTCTACTTCAGGATGAAGGTAATCGGGCCGCGCTGCTGGTGATCCATGTACCTGCTCGGAAAGATTATCAAGTGCTCTTACCTTATATCCCTGCTCAATCAACTCATCTGCTAAATGCGATCCAATAAATCCAGCACCACCTGTAATAAGTACTCTTTTTTTCATAGTTCTGTCTTATTTGAGTTAGTTCGTTTTATTTAGTTCGTTTTATTTAAAAGCTTTGACCTGAAGGCCGAGCGACAATTTTATTGATTGATGAAGAGCCGTTTTTATTAATGGCGTACCATACATCTTCAGCAATATCTTCCGCTGATAAACTGCCCATGCCAATGTC
>JBEPWY010000225.1:0-6151 GCA_041642185.1 Marivirga sp. | reverse complement strand
CATGTCAAAATCAAATAGGCCTTGCCATATATCTTGAGGCCCTCTTTTCCTCATTGCAATTTTGTCACCTTTATTCCATACCCAATAATAAAAAAAGCGATGAGTGACTTTAATTTTTTTCTCCTTGATTAATGAAAGATATTTTTCTTAAAGGTGAAAATAATTTGTGGAAATATGGAGAGCCTGGAAACAAACTAAACGAGACTTTTTCTGGGACAAAAGTATGGAAGACGAAACTGAATGAAGATATTGGAAAACCTAATACTAGTATAAGCAGCGCTTTGATTTCACCCATTTTTGATTTCTCAGATGATACAAAAAACCATTTATTACAATTTAAATTTTCAATGGAAAATGCTTATACCTCTGCAAATGGTGTTTTTGATAGCGGACCATTAGGTTTCAATGTGCAATTTAGCTTAGATAAAGGCCAAAGTTGGTTCCTTTTAGGAAATAAAAACGATGAAGCTGGCACAAATTGGTATAATGTAAAAGAAAATTCACCTTCAGTTTTCCCTCCTGATATGAATGCCGGTTGGATTGAACAAACAATAGAAATAGTTGATGGAGACACATTATTTATTCCGAAAAATGTAAGTTATAACGTCAGTAAACTGGCAGGCAATCCAAATGTTACTTTCCGTTTAGTGATGTATGTAACACAGGATTTTATAGATGCAGGATATAATGCAGACGGTGTATTAGTGGATGATTTTGAAATTTTAACTAGCAATCCTACTGCAGAATTCACAGCAACTTCTTCAGACCTAGTATATCCTGGAGATGAAATATCCTTTGATTATTTATCTACGGGGGCTACAAGTTATCTTTGGGATTTTGGAGACGGGAATACGTCTAATCTTGAAAACCCTACCCACATTTACACTGAAGGTGGCTATTACAATGTAAGTCTTACCATTACAAGTTCTAACGGGGAGGTTACCTTATTGAAAGAAAATTATATAAGAGTAATACCTACAAGACAAATCCCATATTTACTAGCGGATGGTGGAGATTTGGAAGGCGAGCAAACAGACTTTAGTATCGTAAATGTTTCTGGCACTGGTTTTGAATTGGGACAAAGCTCAGTTTCAGGAAAATCAGGAACCTCCAGCGGTGCAAATGCTTTTGTAACAGATATTGATACCGATCTGTATGAAAATGATTCTGAAGCATATATTTATACACCCGAATTTGATTTTAGCTCACTTGGCACATATGAGTTTTCTTTCCACACAAACTATCAATTCGAAGACAACTGGGATGGCTTTATAGTAGAGTATACAATGGACAGAGGAGAGAATTGGATCAAATTAAACAATGAAATTGATGAAGACAATTGGTATAATCAAATAAGTGATGCCCAGTCTGTATTCGGAAATGAAGTACCTATTTTTAGTGGAAACACAGGAGGTCAATTTTTAAAGAAAGCCGCAGATGTTTCCTTTTTGGGGGGCACAGGAATTGTCAGTTTCCGTATTAAATTTCTTACAGATCCCGCTGAGGTTGATGCAGGTATGGCAATTGATGACTTTGAAATAACAGGACCTGCTCCGGGGCCTTTGGTGCCATATTTTGAAGCTGATGTTACCAGTGGTTGTGAAGGACTAGTGGTTACTTTCACGAATTTATCAGAAGGTTCTGCAAAAGCATTAGAGTGGGACTTCGGTGCAGGTGCAATACCAGCCACTGCCACAGGAAATGGCCCCCATGAAGTTATTTATCCTGATGCGGGTAATTACACCGTTACTATGACTGCCGAAGATTTTATTGGTGTTTTCAGAACTGAAGAAAGGATAGATTATATATCTATAGGGCCTATTCATGAGCCCACTATAACAACAGGGGAAAGAAATAATGAGTTTACAAGATTATTAACAGCCAGCGAAGGTGATGCCTATCAATGGTTTTTAGAATCAGATTCTATTATTGGCGCAACTGAACAAACCTATTTAGCCACAGAAGATGGGAGATATACAGTAGCTGTGAATATTGATGGATGTACCGGGTATTCATTAACGGAAAATATAATTACTGCAAATGATTCCCCATTAAACCGTTCTCTAATTATTTTTCCAAATCCCGTAAATGAAAATAATCATTTGAAAATCTCATTTAAAAATGATTATATGGGAAGCTATGAAGTGACTGTTTACAATGTTACTGGAGGTATTATATCGAAACAATCTTTTCATAAAAATGAAGCAAAAGAGGAAGCAGAAATATCTTTAAATAATATTGGCAAAGGTCTTTATATGATAAACATCTCTGCAGGAAGCTCGTCAACCCAAAGAAAAATCATAATAGAGTAGATCGATCCTTTATATAAAAAAATGGCTGGCTTTAGAGTGAATATAATCACTTTCGGGCCAGCCTTTTTTAATACCTTAAAAGATTAAAAATTATATAAACTTTTTTAATGCATTACTTCTTAAATTCCGAAATAGTTTTTTCAATAATATCGCAGCAATCATGCAATTGCTCTTCAGTCATTACCAAAGGTGGTGCAAAACGAATAATATTACCATGAGTAGGCTTGGCTAACAATCCATTATCTCTTAAAGCCATACAAATATCCCATGCCGTAGTACTATCCTCACTATCATTTATTCTGATAGCATTTAACAAGCCTTTACCTCGCACAAGGTTTACCATATCAGATTTATCTACAAACTTTTGCATGCGCTCACGGAAAAGATTTCCTAATTTCCGGGCATTCTGAGCTAATTTCTCATCTTTCACTACTTCCAAGGCAGTAAGAGCAACCGCTGCCCCTAAAGGATTTCCTCCAAAAGTAGATCCGTGAGTACCAGGAGTAATAACTGACATAACATCATCGTTTGCTAAAACAGCAGATACCGGATAGAAGCCTCCTGAGATTGCTTTCCCTAATATTAAAATATCAGGTGTAACATATGTCTCCTGCTTTTCACAATGTCCTTCACACGTACAGTTTCCACAAACAGCCAATAAACTACCTGTTCTTGCAATACCCGTTTGAATTTCATCTGCCATGAAAAGTACTTTATGTTTTTCACAAATTTCTTTACACTTTTTAAGGTAGTCTTCAGCAGGAGTATAAACACCTGCTTCACCTTGGATAGGCTCAATTAAAAAACCAACTATATTGTCTTCACCTTCCAATACTTTTTCTAAAGCATCAACATCATCGTAAGGAATTTTTACAAATCCTGGTGTAAAAGGACCGAAATTTTTCTTAGCAGTCTCATCACTTGAAAAGGAGATAACTGTAGTAGTTCTTCCGTGAAAATTTTGTTCGGCAACAATAATTTTACCGGAATTTTCCATCACGCCATTCTTTTCATAGGCCCATTTCCTGGCTATTTTGATGGCTGTTTCCACAGCTTCAGCGCCAGTATTCATAGGAAGCACCTTATCAAAACCAAAGTATTCAGTTATATACTTTTCAAAGGGTCCTAATATATCATTATGAAAAGCCCTTGATGTTAAAGTAAGCGTTTCAGCCTGCTTTTTAAGGGTCTCTAAAATTCTAGGATGACTATGTCCCTGGTTCACTGCTGAATAGGAGGATAAGAAATCATAATATTTTTTTCCTTCCACATCCCACAAAAACACACCTTCACCTTTAGACAATACCACTGGTAATGGATGATAGTTATGTGCCCCGTATTTATCTTCCAAATCAATGGCTTGCTGACTTTTAGTGATTTTTTGAATCATAATTTTGTTTTTAATGTTGTAAATTGCAGAAACTAATTTGCAAAATTAACAAAAGGCTATCGTTTTCCGATCCTTTCTGAAAAAATATCAATGTATTTTTCGTATAGGTTTGTGATTATCAAAATATTGCCGATATTTGCAAACCAATTTGAAATCGACAACAAAATAATAAAGAGATAGATATGGCACGAGTTTGTCAAATTACAGGTAAAAGACCTCAGGTAGGAAACAACGTTTCTCACTCAAATAACAAAACAAGAAGAAGATTTTTACCAAATCTTCAAAAGAAGAGATTCTATATTCCTGAGGAGGACAAGTGGATTACTTTAAAAGTTTCTGCAAGTGCTATTCGTACCATCAATAAGAATGGTATTTCTTCAGTATTGAAGAAAGCAATTGAAAATGGATATTTAGTATAATTATTCGCTATCGCTAAACAATAAGCAAAATGGCTAAAAAAGGAAATAGAGTTCAGGTTATTTTAGAATGCACTGAACATAAAGCAAGTGGTTTACCTGGTACTTCCCGCTACATCACTACGAAAAACAGAAAAAATACAACTGAAAGATTGGAGTTAAAGAAATTTAATCCAATCATGAAGAAACAAACTGTTCACAAAGAAATTAAGTAATTATGGCAAAGAAAGTAGTTGCAACGTTAAAAGATAAAGAAGCAAAAGGTTTTGCTAAAATTATCAAAGCAGTAAAATCTGAAAAAACTGGTGCTTATACATTCCGTGAGGAAATGGTGCCTTTGGATGATGCTAGAGAAGCTCTGAAAAAATAATTTTTATTTATAAGATTTATTCATCTAAAGTCCCTTCATGGGACTTTTTTTGTTTACACCTATTCTGAACCAATTTTATACGTTACTTTTATCTTTGAAATACGTACATTATTACATATTAACTTCCGGCAACAGCTGATTGATAAAACACTAAACAATGGGCATACTTAATTTATTCTCTAAAGACAAAAAGGAATCATTAGACAAAGGTCTTGAAAAAACAAAAGAAAGTTTTTTCTCCAAATTAGGCCGCACAGTTGTCGGTAAGTCCCAAGTGGATGAAGATGTACTTGATGAGTTAGAAGAAGTGTTAATCAGTTCTGATTTAGGTGTTGGCACCACTGTGAAAATAATTGACCGTATTGAGAAACGTGTTGCAAAAGATAAATACTTGGGAGCACAGGAACTTGATAAAATATTAAAGGAAGAAATTGCTGGCCTCTTATCGGAAAACAACACAGAGGATTTAAAGGATTTCACTATTCCTGAAGGTAAAAAACCATATATATTATTAGTAGTAGGAGTTAATGGTGTTGGAAAAACCACAACAATTGGTAAACTGGCTGCCCAATTTAAAAAGAAAGGCAAAAAAGTTATATTAGGTGCTGCAGATACTTTCAGAGCAGCTGCGGTAGACCAATTAAATATGTGGGGTGAGCGAATTGGGGTAGAAGTTGTTTCCCATGGCATGAATACAGACCCCGCTTCTGTTGCTTTTGATGCTGCAAAAAAAGGGATAGATGACAATGCTGATATAGTTATTATAGATACAGCCGGACGGTTACACACTAAAGTTAACCTGATGAATGAGTTAACAAAGATCAAACGTGTAATTCAGAAATTTGTACCCGATGCACCCCATGAAGTGCTATTGGTATTAGATGGTTCAACAGGGCAGAATGCTTTAATTCAGGCAAGAGAATTTACAAAGGCTACTGATGTTACAGCACTAGCTATTACAAAATTAGACGGAACTGCTAAAGGCGGGGTGGTAATTGGCATTTCAGACGAATTTAAAATACCTGTGAAATATATAGGTGTGGGCGAGAAAGTGGACGATTTACAGGTATTTAACAAAATGGAATTTGTAGACTCTTTATTCAAAAAGAATTGATGGCCTAAAATCTAAAACATTCTTTTAATTACCAGGAATCATCACCTGCTTCTCTCTCCAGGCAATTCTGTATATTATGTAATAGTTAAACGCCCAACTGTTCTTAAATTCATTTAAACCAAACCCGGGAACATCATATGTGCGGAATTCATTATTGCCACCAACACGTTTATGATTTAGTTGAATTCGGAAGGTGTAACCTGTATATAAGTTATCCAGAAGCATAACTCTTAAGCCAGTTGTTAATTCAAACCACCTTACATTTACACCAGTATTAGTCTGATTTTCTGAATAAGCCCCAAAAACAGGATCTTCTATGGAGGTATTTAAATTCTCATTAAAATTAGCACTTCCATACCTTAAACCAAATGTTAAAGTATTAAAATCAGGGTCAAATTTCAGAAAATTAACATCTACACCTATTCTATAAAATGATCCTTTATTTGAGTAGTTGAAATCAGGCTCGTTTATTTTGAAACTGGAAATTCCATAAGAGCCTGCCAAATAAAACCTATGGAAATCAATATCTCCTTGAAACTCAAACCGACT
>JBEPWY010000224.1:0-6155 GCA_041642185.1 Marivirga sp. | reverse complement strand
GCTGAGCTGGATATGAGAATGGACCAGCAATCAGAGTTGTCTGCTAAAAAGGTGCTAAATTCGTATACTGAGGCAGATTTGCATAAGATGTTTGGTCTTTATGGCGAAGTAAGAAATGCTAAAACATTGGCAGCTGCTATAGTGGCAACCAGAACTAATAAAGAGATTAATACCATAGCCGAATTAAAAGTTGTGTTGGATCGCTTTGCTAAAAGAGGCAGAGAAAATAAATATTATGCGCAGGTTTTTCAGGCTTTGCGTATAGAGGTTAATGAAGAACTAAAAGCTTTGGAAGAGGCTTTGGTTCAGATGGAAGATCTGATTAAACCAGGTGGCAGGTTAGTGGTAATGAGTTATCACAGCCTGGAAGATAGGTTGGTGAAAAATTACATCAACAAAGGAAATTTGACAGGTGTGGAGGATAAGGATTTTTACGGAAACGTGAAAAAACCTTTTAAAGCCATCACCAGGAAACCTGTTACAGCAGGTGAAGATGAGCTGGAGAAAAATAACAGGTCAAGAAGTGCAAAACTGAGAATTGCTGAAAGAGAAGTATCATGAAGCAAAACACATTTAGAATAAATAATAAGAAAGAGAATAAAGGGCCTAAAAAAGCAGGCTCAGGAAGTATTTTTTCCCGCTTTGATAAATCCATAGGTGGTAGTTCATCAGAAAATGGATTGCCTGTTAAATATTTGCCTTATGTGATGTTTTTTGTAGCGATAGGGATTTTTTATATTGGTAACAGCCACTATGCGGATAAAACGACCAGAAAAATAGATAAGCTTCATCAGGAAGTGGAAGATCTTCGGGCCGATTTTACTACCTTAAAGTCAGAATATATGTTTGCTTCCAAACAATCGGAAGTAGCTAAAAAAGTTAAGAAAATAAATTTAGAAGAATCTGAAGTGCCACCCTTTAAAATTGTAATCGAAAAAGGTGAATATTAAAAAGTCCATATTGTTAAGAGTGCGTGTAGCATTTTTGCTGGTATTGCTGTTTTCTATGGCAATTATCTACCAGATTTTCCATATCCAGTGGATAGAGGGAGAGAAGTGGACTAAATTGGCTGAGGAGATAAGCCTTAGTTACCAGGAAGTAAAAGCAACCCGTGGAAATATCTATTCTGATAATGGCAGTTTATTAGCTACCTCATTACCTTTTTACCGCATTTCAATTGATCCTACGATAGCGGACGAGAAAATATTTCGCGAGAATATCGATTCTCTCAGCTTTTTATTGTCTAAAAATTTCGGAAACACAAAAACTTATTACAAGCAGAAAATTCTTAGCGGAAGACAGAAAGGTAATCAATATGTAATGCTTTCCAGAGACTTGATAGGTTACCAGAAAAAAAAGGAAATGGAAAAATGGCCAATTTTCCGTGAAGGAAGACTAGGTGGAGGCGTTATTTTTAGCAAAACTGACAAACGTTTCAGGCCGTTCTCAAATCTTGCTTTTAGAACCATCGGATTTTTGAATGAAAACGAATACGGTGCCGGACTGGAATATAGTTTTAACGATTATTTGGCAGGGCAAAACGGAAAGGCACTTTTTCAGAAAATTTCAGGCGGTAGCTGGCGGCCTCTGTATGACGGTACCGAAGTAAGACCTAAAGATGGATACGATATTCGCACTACAATCGACATCAATTTACAGGATGTGACGGAATCAGCATTATTGAAACACCTTATCCAGCATGATGCTGATATGGGTTGTGTGGTGGTAATGGAAGTGGCCACAGGAGAAATAAAGGCTATTTCCAATTTAAAGAAAATGGAAAGTGGTAAATACGGAGAGGTGTACAATTTTGCTGTCGGGAGCCATGGGTTAAGAGAGCCGGGCTCAACCATGAAATTGGCCTCTTATATTGCATTGTTTGAAGAAAATAACCTCAAAATGACTGATACCATTCAGACAGGTGAGGGAGAATTAAAATTTTATAATGCAACAGTGCGTGATCATAAGCCGGGAGGATATGGTACCATTACAGTACAGGAAGCATTTGAAAAGTCATCAAATATTGCTGTTGCTAAAATGGTGGATGAAACGTTTAAGAAAAATCCGCAACGATATCTGGATTATATGAAAAATATGGGGTTGACTCAGCCATTAGGTTTTCAAATGATAGGAGAGGGTAAACCTAAAATTCCGCCATTGAACCAATGGAGCGGAATTACTTTACCTTGGATGGCTTATGGTTATGGTTTAGAGTTTACACCGCTTCATATACTTACCTTATATAATGCCATTGCCAATGAGGGTAAAATGATCCGTCCTGTTTTAGTGAGGTCCATCAGTAAAGTAGATAAGGAGATCAACACTTTTGAAACCAATGTAATCAGTAACCAGATTTGCTCTAAAGAAACATTAAAAAAGATGAAAGCATTATTGGAAGGGGTTGTGGAAAGAGGTACCGCTTCAAATATCAGTAATGCCAATTACAGAATAGCTGGTAAAACAGGTACTGCTCAAACTTTAAAAGACGGGCGTTATTTGCGTCAATATTATACCTCTTTTGCAGGGTATTTTCCAGCCGAGAAGCCAAAATATTCTGCTATTGTAGTAATGGACAACCCTAAAGGTTACAGACAATATGGTTCTGATGTGGCTGCCCCTGTTTTTAAGGAAATAGCTGATAAAATATTTGCTCTGGATTTGAAAATGCATGATCAATATGAATTAGCAGATAAGCCTGAAATGGGTGTTTTTCCTGTTGTGCAAGCCGGAAAAAAAGAGGACATGTCCATTATGCTTAATTATTTAGGTATTTCTAACCACTCTACTTCACCGGATGTGGAATGGGTAAGAGCCGGAATCAGTAAAAATGCGATTAAATGGAGTGAGACAGCTCATAAGCCTGGTTTAGTACCTGACGTTAATGGTATGACTCTGCGTGATGCATTATATTTGTTGGAAAACAGCGGTTTGGAAGTAGTAGTGAAAGGTCAGTACGGCCGGGTTGTAAAACAATCACAATCACCGGGCAGCAGAGCTTTAAAAGGTAGCACCATAAAAATAGAGATAGGATAGTGGCATTATTGAAAGACATATTGTACAAAGTTAAATTGCTAACTGCTTCAGGAAACATGGAGTCGGATATAAACTCCATACATTTTGATTCCAGAAATGTGCAGGTAAATGATGTATTTGTGGCTGTTAGAGGTACTCAGGTCAACGGGCACGATTATATTGATACTGCTATTGAAAAAGGTGCAATTGCTATAGTGTGTGAGCAATTACCTTCAACCTTAAATCCTGATGTTACCTACGTGCAAACAGATAACAGTGCCCGTGCTTTAGGCTTGATGGCGGATAATTTCTATGATCATCCATCTTCTAAATTATCATTAATTGCAGTAACAGGTACTAATGGAAAAACCACTACTGTTACTTTATTGCATCAGTTGTTCAGAGATTTAGGTTATAATGCAGGAATGTTGTCTACTGTACAAAATCAAATTAATGAAACTGTTATACAGGCTACTCATACCACGCCTGATGCCATGCAACTGAATAAATTGTTGCAACAAATGGTTAAAGCAGGCTGTAACTATGTTTTTATGGAGGCTAGTAGCCATGCCATTGATCAGGAAAGAATGGCTGGTTTAAAACTGGCCGGTGCAGTGTTTTCCAATATTTCCCATGATCACTTGGATTACCATGATACCTTCGATAATTATATAAAAGCTAAAAAAAAATTATTTGATGAATTGCCAGCAGATGCATTTGCATTGGTGAATGTGGATGACAAGCGAGGAATGGTGATGTTGCAAAATTGCAAAGCCACTAAATATACCTATTCATTAAAAATGATGGCCAATTTCAAAGCCAAAATTTTATCTAATACCATTCAGGGGCTGGAGCTATCAATAGATCAGAAAGATGTTTGGTTCCGATTAATTGGTTATTTCAATGCTTATAATTTACTGGCTTCTTATGCAGTAGCCACTATTTTAGAAGAAGATGCAATGGAAGTTTTAACGCTTCTTTCTCAAATAGAATTAAAAAATGGTCGTTTTGAGCAAATTCTTAATACTACCGGAATTACCGCTATAGTTGATTATGCTCATACGCCCGATGCATTGGAAAATGTATTAAATACGATTGATAACATCCGCACAGGTAATGAACAAGTGCTTACGGTGGTAGGCTGTGGAGGAAATAGGGATAAAGATAAAAGACCTCTGATGGCAGAAATAGCCTGCAGATTAAGTGATAGAGTAATTTTTACCTCAGATAACCCAAGAAATGAAGAGCCTGAGCAAATTATTGCAGATATGCAAAAAGGAGTGCCTGTTTCGCAGGTTAGGAAGGTGACCAATTTGCCAGATAGGAAAGAGGCTATAAAATTAGCCTGTAGTTTTGCGCAAAAAGGAGATATCATTTTAGTGGCCGGTAAAGGACACGAAACCTATCAGGATATAAAGGGTGTGAAGCACCATTTTGATGATAAAGAAGTAGTTAATGAAATGTTAAACTTAATACATAACCGCTAGAGAAACAGTGCTATATTATTTATTCGAATATTTAGATAAGCAATTAGACCTTTTAGGTGCGGGAGTTTTCCAATACATCTCCTTCAGGGCAGGTATGACTGCGCTTTTGTCTTTGTTGATATCCATCACATTTGGCAAGAGACTGATTAATATATTAAGGAAAAAGCAGGTTGGAGAAAGCATCAGGGATTTAGGGTTGGAAGGCCAAAATGAAAAGGCAGGTACACCAACTATGGGGGGAATAATCATTCTCCTGGCTATAGTAGTTCCAGTTTTATTGTTTGCCAAAATTCAAAATATTTATATTATTTTATTACTAATTTCATGCGTATGGATGGGGTTAATTGGCTTTATTGATGATTACATTAAGGTTTTCAAGAAGAATAAAGAAGGGTTACAAGGTAAATTTAAAGTAGTAGGACAGGTAGGTTTGGGTTTAATTGTTGGCATCACCTTATTTTATAATGAGGAAGTGGTGGTTCGTGAATTTAAAACCGATGTAGAAAATGAAAATAATGTTGCTCAATATGAAGATGTAAGGTCAATGAAAACGACCATTCCTTTCTTTAAAGAAAATGAGTTGGATTATTCAAATATTCTTCCTTTTGTTCCTAAAGATTTCACAGTAGTGATTTATGTGCTTTGGGCTATTTTTATCATTACCGCCATGTCTAATGGGGCCAATATAACGGACGGTATAGATGGATTGGCGGCCGGAACATCGGCCATAATTGGTTTAACGTTAGGGATATTTGCCTACCTCTCCGGTAACGTCATATTTTCAGATTACCTGAATATAATGTACATACCAAATTCAGGTGAGCTGGTTATTTTTTGTGCGGCCTTTGTTGGTGCCTGCGTAGGCTTTTTATGGTATAACACACATCCTGCCCAGGTTTTTATGGGTGATACAGGGAGTTTGGCAATAGGTGGTGTGATAGCTGTTTTGGCTTTGGCCATCAGAAAAGAATTATTGTTACCTATATTATGTGGAATATTCCTGATCGAATTACTATCGGTAATCATTCAGGTATCATATTTTAAATATACAAAGAAACGATTGGGTGAAGGTAAACGGATATTTTTAATGTCCCCACTTCACCACCATTATCAAAAGAAAGGAATACATGAATCAAAGATTGTCAATAGGTTTTGGATTATCGGTATATTACTGGCAATTGTAACAGTCGCAACTTTAAAACTACAGTGAAAATTAAATAAAAAAGTAAGATAAATGCTCAACAACATCATCATATTAGGAGCCGGGGAAAGTGGAACCGGAGCTGCTTTGCTGGCAAAGGCAAAGGGATATGATGTATTTGTGTCTGATTTTGGACCGATAAGCGAAGCAAATATAAAAAGATTGCAGGATGCCGGAATAGATTTTGAACAGAATCAGCATTCGGAAGAAAAAATATTATCGGCCGATACAATTATTAAGAGCCCTGGAATTCCTCCATCAGCTCCGGTGGTAAAAACGGCTATTGAAAAGGGAATACCTGTAATTGATGAACTTGAATTTGCCTTTGGGTTTACCGAAGGGAAAATAATAGCCATTACAGGCACCAATGGTAAAACTACGGCTACATTATTGACATACCATTTACTAAAAGAAAGTGGGATTTCAGTTGGTCTTGGTGGAAATGTGGGTAAAAG
>JBEPWY010000223.1:0-6194 GCA_041642185.1 Marivirga sp. | reverse complement strand
AACTGGATCTGCCTGGCTATAAAGGAAATGTTCCTGTACGCTTGGGAAACGATGCTTATACACATATCCAAAATGATGTGTACGGGCAAATATTACTGGCCATTCTTCCGTTATTTGTGGATAACCGTTTTCCTAACATCGAGAAAACACAATCTATTTATCTATTGGAAACCATATTGGAAAAAATTGCTTTTACAATAGACGAGTCCGACGCCGGCTTATGGGAATTTAGAAACCTGAAGCAACAACATGCCTACACTCATCTTTTCCAATGGGCAGGAAGCCATGCCGCCTTCAAAATAGCAAAAGAAATAGGAGAAAAAGGGCTTCAGCAAAAGGCCCATGATCTTAGGAAACGTGCAGAAGCCCATTTGGAAAAATGTTATCTAACCGACCGTAAAGCTTATTCTCAGGCAGAGGGTGTAACCAGAATGGATTCCAGCACACTTCAGCTGATTATGATGAACTATATTCCTCATGATAGCCAAAAAGCCAAGGATCATTTAAAAGCTTTAGAAGAAGATTTAAGAGTTGGAAAAGGATTGTTTTACCGCTACAAGCATGCGGATGATTTTGGTGAGCCCGAAACCACTTTTCTTATATGTGCTTTCTGGTATGTAGAAGCACTGGCCTGTGTTGGCCGTACAGATGAAGCCATGGAAGCTTTTGAAGAATTGGCGGGTTATGCCAACCACGTTGGGCTTTTAAGTGAGGATGTACATTATGAAGATGGGTCTATGTGGGGCAATTTTCCTCAGGCCTATAGTCATGTTGGTTTGGTTAACGCAGCTTACAGAATTAACAATAAGCTTGATAAACCGGATTTTTTACCTTGATATTATCTAAAGGGTCACAAAAATAATTGTAGCCCATATTTAAGCTTAAAATCTTTTTAGCCAACTTAATTTTTTTTAAGGTTTATGAGGTGGAGAGATTAAATTCAGATATTTATTTAATGATTTCCCTCTATTTTATATGACCTACTTCTTCAAAAAATGGTTTAAAATATTTAAGGATGCAACCATCAAATTTTTTGATGAAAACCCTTTTATGCATAGTGCCTCCACTGCTTATTTTACCATCTTTTCATTACCGGCTATAGGTGTTATCTCTATTACGCTTGCAGGATATTTCTATGAAGATGAAGTTGTAAGAACCCAATTTCTTAACCAGGTAAATCAGCTGATGGGAAGTTCCAGCGCAGAGCAGATCGATAGCTTATTAAGTTCTGCCTCTGTTAGTGCCGACCGGGTTATTTTCAGAATAGTAGGTATAGGCACCTTAATATTTAGTGCAACTACTGTTTTCATTTCCCTACAGGATAATTTAAATGCTATATGGAGTATTAAAATCAAGCCCAAAAAAGGAATTATAAAGTTTATCATCAATAGATTATTGTCTCTGGCCATGATTGCCGCTTTAGGCTTTTTATTATTAGTATCCTTATTGGCGGACACCATCATTTCATTTATTAACAATTATGTTTCCGGATGGATGGATAATTCCACTATTTATATCGTTCAAGGTTTGAACATTCTAGTTTCATTATCCTTTATAACTATTGTATTTGCTGTTATTTTTAAGGTTCTGCCAGACGCGAAACTCAAGTGGCCGGATGTGTGGGTTGGGGCTTTTGTAACAACCATTTTATTTGTTGCCGGCAAGTTTGCACTAGGCTTCTATTTAGGTGCTGCCAACTTAACGGATTCTTATGGTGCCGCAGGTTCTTTCGTGGCCATTCTGGTCTGGGTTTATTATTCTGTACTTATCCTTATTTATGGTGCACAGGTTACTTTTGTGTATGCCCATACTCTCAGAAAAGTGATTCCTCCAACAGAGGATGCTGTTGAAGTACAAGTGATTGAAAAGGAAATAGAGCAATAAAAATTACAATAATTAACCCGGGTAACTATTCTTCCAATATGGAGAGCAGCAATTTTTCTTCTGCACTTAGTCCATAGGAAACACTGCTGTCTTGAAACGGGTTTTTCATAGGAATAATACCACCCTCAATTTGTTGAGCTACTTTTGGGTGAACATAATAAGTTTTACAGACAGATGGGGTATTACCCAATTCTTCTGCCACTAACCTGATCAGAATATTCCCAAGCTTTTTTCGCTTGGCGGCTTTCTTTATTTTTACGGCCTCAGGATATAACTCCAGAGCCAACCTGCTCCCCGCCCAAGTTCTAAAGTCTTTACTGGAAAATTCCTCTCCAATACTATTGTAAATGTATTCATTCACTTCCTGACTATCCACAGTCTGCAGTTTATCTGATTCATCTTTATAACGAAATATTTCATAGCCCGGAAGCTCGGAAGCTTCTTGTATATGCTTCACTAGCTTCCTATTATCAATTGAAATTGATTGTTCCATTCCACTTTTGCCCCTGAAATTAAACGATAATTTATTCCCTATTGCTTCAAGATGTTTTCTTCTAAGAGTAGTAAGTCCATAGCTGTTATTTTGTTGAGCGTAATAGGTGTTGCCGATTCTGATGCCATACTCATCAAGTAAAGATACCATTAAAGCAAGTACCTTATCTTTTTCCCAACCCTCTTTTTCCAGGTCCTTTTCACACTTTTTCCTTATTTCTGGCAGCAACTTTCCAAACTTGACCATTCGGGAAAATTTCATCTCCTGTTGTTGCTTTTCCCATTCAGAGTGGTAAATATATTGTTTTCTTCCTTTTGCGTCTCTGCCTATTGCCTGTATGTGGCCTTCATCCAAATTACAAATTTTTACTTCTGACCACATAGGTGGTATAACAATCTTTTTAATCCTATTGATAATTTTAGGAGAGTCAATCTTTTCTCCGGAGGCATCAAAATAGATATATCCACGACCCTGTTTTTTTCGCTCAATTACGAGATCAGAATCATCAATATGCTTTAATTTTAGTTTTCTCTTCTTCAAAATTGTACTCCTTATTTGGGTGTTTACTGATTGAAATTATCCGGAAGGTTATATGTTATTCATTTAACACCGCTTCTTGCTTAGTATAAGATACTCCCTCACAAGGCAAAAAACGCGCTTTTTATTCCTAATAAAGCTATGCACATAATACCCGGCATATCATGTGTATAAGTTTAATTTTTTTAGCCATAGCGGTATGGAATTCGCATGTCCAAATATTACTGCCAGAGGCAGGCAAGCTATCCTCTGTTGGTGTTTTCGGCTTATGGATATTTCATGTGTATATATTTATTTCCATTGGCCACATGGAATTCCCATAAATATATTCATCCCTAGGTTAGTATATAAGGAATTCTATATTTATGCTCATTTCATGTACTTAAAATGAACGGTTACTAAATACGGTGGTTTAAAGGAGGTGCATATTTATTATTGAAGAGAAATTGTAAATATCGAATATGCTTAAAAATAGACTATTTGAAAACAAGCTAGGTTATACCTGGATAAAGAAATGTGAATTAAGTCGGTAAAAAATAATAGTTGAAAAAAATTACATCTTAGTACGGATAACACCTGCTTTTTCCATTAATTCACGTGTCTTGCTTTGATCTCCTTGATCAATGGCCTTCTTAAATAACTCAAGGTGTTTAATGTATTCTCCCAAAGCTTGAGAAATGTTTTGAGCATTCTGATCAAATATGGGCGCCCACATATTTGCAGAACTTTTAGCCAATCTTACAGTTGAAGAAAACCCTCCTCCTGCCATTTTAAATATATTTTTATCTTTTTTTTCTTCCGCCAGCACTGTTAGTCCCAGGCTAAATGCACTTATATGAGAAAGGTGAGAGACATAGGCTATCTGCAGGTCATGAGTAGCAGGATCCATCAATTCAATTTTCATTTCCAGCAGCTCGTACATGTTTTTAACCAAATTAAGTGCGATTTTACTGCTTTTTTCCTGCTGGCAAATAATCGTTTTCTTGTCCTGAAACAAATCTACAATAGCTGCTTCAGGGCCGGTATATTCGGTGCCGGCAATAGGATGACTGGCTACAAAATTAGCTCTTTTAGGGTGGTTTTTAACTGACTCACATATCTTAGCTTTAGTAGAACCCATATCCACTACTGTTGTTTGCTCACTAATACTGCTTAAAACCTCCGGTAAGATTTTGCAAATGGCATCTACAGGAATAGTCAGAATTATTAAATCTGCTGATTTGCATACTTCAGAAATTGTAGCCGAGCTATCGATGATTTTTAAATCCAAAGCTTTCTTCAGGTGTTCGGAGTTTTTATCCATCCCTAAAACAGTGGTTGCAAAACCAGCTCTTTTAAGCGCTAGAGCCAAAGACCCTCCTATTAATCCTGTACCTATTATTGCTACTTTCATTCTATTGATTCAGATCCTTTTTTATAGGTTTTGATACGCTCAATTGCTTCATTTAGTGACTCCTGTGACCTACAAAGAGAAACCCTAACATAGCTTTTTCCATTATTACCAAATATATGGCCTGGGCTGATGAATACCTTTGCCTCATAAAGTATATTATTCACAAATTCTTCAACATCAGCAATATGATCAGGCACCTTGGCCCACACAAACATCCCTGCCTGATCTTTAGTATACGTGCAACCTAACAGGGCCAGAAAGTTATACGCTAAAACTCTTCTTTGTTTATACTCCTCATTCTGCTGTTGATGCCATTCTTTATCATTTTGTAAAGCCTGGATAGCAGCATGCTGAACAGGTAAAAACATGCCTGAATCGAAATTGCTTTTTACGGTCAAAATATTTTGTATATAATTTTCAGCACCGGCCACCCAGCCTAAACGCCAGCCGGCCATATTATGAGATTTGCTAAAAGAGTTCAACTCAATGGCTACTTCTTTTGCATCCTCCACATTAAAAATGCTTAAAGGAGTATCATTCAAGATTAGGCTATAGGGATTGTCATGGCAAAGTAGAAACTGTTTCTCTTTAGCTAAATCTACCAATGCTCTCAACAAATCAGTATTGGCTTTTTTTCCTGTAGGCATATGAGGGAAATTAATCCACATCAGCTTCACTTTAGATAAATCCTGTTGCCTTAATTTTTCAATATCTATGCACCACTTTTCTTCGGTGTTAATATCATAAGGCACAATAACTGCGCCCAATAATTTACTAACAGAGGTGTAGGTTGGGTACCCGGGATCTGGTACCAACACTTGATCCGCGGCATTTAAAAATGCCATTGAAACATGCATTATCCCTTCTTTTGAGCCCATTAACGGAAGTATTTCCTTTTCCGGATCCAAATAAGTGCCATAGATTTTACGATTCCACTCTGCTATGGCTTTTCTAAATTGCACTATTCCTTTATAGCTTTGATAGCCATGATGATCAGGATTAGAGGCCGACATTGAAAGTGTGGTAATAGTATCTTCAGACGGAGACATATCGGGGCTCCCAATACCCAAATTAATAACATTAGCACCTGAAGCATTCATCTTTCTGATTTCTTCGAGTTTACGAGAAAGATAATATTCTTTTACCTCCTTTACTCTTTGTGATGGTTGTATAATCATGCTACTGAAAATTAAAATTGCTTCGTTTATAAGTACCTAAAAGAATGATACTACTTGCAAACTGTTTAGCTTCCTCCATAGCAAGCTCATAATCTGATTGTTTCTCCCAGGTCAAGTCGGCATGAAACCTATATTCATATGGTTTGCCAACCAATGGCATAGACTGAATATTAGTAAGATTTATATCGTATGCTTTAAAAACAGTAAGAATATCTGCCAGTGATCCAGGCTGGTGCTTTAGTTCAAAAGAAACAGAGGCTTTGTCTGATTCAATTGGTGTATCTTTTTCATTTTTTAATACTAAAAAGCGAGTGTAGTTTTGTTTATTGGTTTCAATATTCCTTTTTAATATATTTAATCCATACAATTTCGCTGCAATTTCGCCTGCAATAGCTGCTGTGTCCGTCAAATTATTTTCGCGGATATAGCAAGCTGAACCTGCTGTATCATGAGATTCAGAAATTTTTACAGCAGTTAAAGAGTCTAAAAATTCAAAACACTGATTGATAGCGACAGGGTGAGATTGAATATGCTTAATATCGGTTAATGTTGTGCCCGGCAATGCCATCAATTGCATCTCAATCTGTAAATATAGTTCTCCTATTATATTTAATTGATATTCATTGATCAATCCATAATTTTGGGAAAGGCTGCCAGCTATGGTGTTTTCAATGGCCATTACTGCCATATCGGCTTCTTGAGATTTAAG
>JBEPWY010000222.1:0-6228 GCA_041642185.1 Marivirga sp. | reverse complement strand
AGTTAGTTCGTTTTATTTAGTTCGTTTTATTTAAAAGCTTTGACCTGAAGGCCGAGCGACAATTTTATTGATTGATGAAGAGCCGTTTTTATTAATGGCGTACCATACATCTTCAGCAATATCTTCAGCTGATAAACTCCCCATACCAATGTCTTCTTTAGTATGATCAGATGAAATCTGATTTTTAAAAAAATTGGTATCTGTCACACCTGCTTCAACAACTGTTACTTTTATATGAGGCAAAGTTTCAAGCCTTAATGTCTCTGCAATCATTTCAAGCGCAGCTTTTGAAGCACCGTATACAGCACCATAGGCATAGGCTTTTTGAGCCGATACAGATGAGATAAAAATCACATTTCCTGCTTTTTTCTCCAACATGGAGGGTAAAAATGCTCTTATTATTCGAAGCGCCCCCATTACATTCAGGTCAATAACCTTTGCCCATTTTTCAGGATCGCCCTCAATAAGTTGCTCATGTATTCCTTTCCCTGCATTTAAAACAAGGAAATCAGCTGTTCCGAAATTTTCCAGCACCCATTCAAAAAGTGCATCTACTTCAGAGCCTATAGTGATATCGCACTGTCTGAATTTGATATTTTCAGAATCTGTTTCAGGAGGAACTATGTCCGCCACAACTACAATTGTATTTTCAGATGCAAGCTTTTGTGATATAGCTTTACCTATGCCATTACTACCTCCGGTTATTACCGCTAAAGAAGGTATGTTTTCAAATGTCATATTGAAAATTTGTAGTCATAGATTTATTTTAAGGTTGATAGTTTAAAAGCTTCTTGTACAAATGTAGATTTGAAGCCATAGATTATCTTACACCATTTTTTGTAATTATTATATAGTTATGCAGCTTCTATGACATCTGTTTGTAATACTTTACAATACTTAAAGAAGTTGACTTTTTTCTACCGAAAATGCTTAATTGTTCCTTTAGTGTGGGAAAAATAAGATTATACAGAAATTTAAAGAAGTGAATACTAGAACATTACCAGAAGTAATTCTTATATACTTACGCCATTTTTTAAGTGGGAAATGAACAGAAATATTACATCATTTACATAATTCGTAGCCAAGATTTTCATCACTTACTATTTTCAATTAAAAAAACTGAAATTATATAAATTCCATTATTGAAACCTGGTCATTACATTCTATTGTAAATCCATTTAAATATCCTGTTAATAACAAGTAATAATAAAGTAGCAGTGCTTGCTAAAATATATTGTTCCAGCGCAACGGCTATACCAATTCCTGCAGAAAAAAGAACAGTGGCTGCCGTAGTTAGATAATAAACTTTATCCTCTTGCCCTACTTTTAATATGGTGCCAGCCCCTATAAAACTTATTCCTAAAATAATAGCCTCAATAATCCTTGTAGGATCAGCTTGTATTAGTTCGGTCAGGTTGCTTTTATAATAACTGTCAACTAAAGTTTTTCCTAAAGATAGCAGTAAGGCCGAAGCACTACCGACTATCATATTTGTTCTAAATCCTGCAGGCTTATTTTTAGCTTCCCTTTCAAGGCCTATTAAACCTGTAAGTCCTGCTGCTATGGCAACATTTAATAAAGTATTTAACTGGCTGATCCATTCCGGATTCATATATAATGTATTGAGTATAAAAAAACATACTATAGAACTAACGGAAAACGATTACAGGCGTTAAAAAAAAGGATGGTTTCTTCAATTTATAAATATTTTAAAATTATTGAGACGTGACAAAGCCTAATCTATCTGAGTACAATCAAAAGCGGGACTTCAATAAATCTCCTGAGCCAAAAGGAGGAAAAAGCGCAAAAGGCACTCCTCGTTTTGTTATTCAAAAACACGATGCACAAAATTTACATTTTGATTTTCGCCTGGAAATGTCAGGTGTACTAAAATCATGGGCTGTTCCCAAAGGTCCTTCCACCAATCCGAAAGATAAAAGATTGGCCATACCCACTGAAGATCATCCTGTAGATTATATTGATTTTGAAGGTGTTATTCCGGAAGGAGAATACGGTGCAGGCACAGTAATGGTATGGGACAAAGGAACATATAGAAATCTTTTTGATGAAAAGGAAGACAAAAAAACACTGGAAGAATGCTATGATGACGGTAAAATAGAAGTATGGCTGGAAGGAGAAAAAGTTTCCGGTGGCTATGCGCTTGTAAAAACCAATATGGGCAAAAATTGGCTATTGATTAAAAAGAAGGACGATAAAGCAGATGCAAGAAGAAAACCGGCTAAAACTGAGAATAATTCTGTGAAAAGCGGTCGTAATCTGAAGGAAATAGAAAAGGAGGAGAAAAATGGATGATGTGATTGAAATTATACCGGAAGAATTACAGGACAATATTGAAAAAAAGGATTTCCCGCAATGGATAAATCCAATGAAGGCCACTTTAACGAATGATTATTTCTCCGATCCCGATTGGATTTTTGAACGGAAGTTGGACGGAATTCGCTGTCTGGCTTTTAAAAAAGGAAAGGAAGTCAGTTTATATTCCAGAAATGAAAAAAAGCAGAATTCCATCTATCCTGAAATAGTGGAAGCCTTTGAAACTCTAGAAGGAGATTTTGTTATAGATGGGGAAATTATAGCCTTTGATAAGCATATCACCAGCTTTTCAAAATTACAAAACAGAATGAAAAATAATAAACCGGATAAATCTGATATTAAAAATACTCCGGTTTTCTTTTATGCTTTCGATATGATGTATTATGATAAATATGACTTAACTGATCTTCCACTAAAAAAGAGGAAATCATTATTGAAGAAATCTATAGCATTTAAAGACCCTATCCGATTTACAACCCACCGTAATGAAAAGGGAGAAAAATATCATAAGGAGGCCTGCAAAAATGGCTGGGAAGGCCTAATTGCTAAAAAAGCGGATTCAACTTATGTACATTCCCGCAGTAAAAACTGGTTAAAATTTAAATGTGTAAATGAGCAGGAATTTGTCATAGTCGGCTTTACTGACCCTGCAGGTAGCAGAATAGGTTTTGGAGCACTATTGATAGGTTACTATGATAATGATGAATTAAAATATGCAGGAAAAGTAGGTACTGGTTTTAATGATGAGTTATTGAACAGCCTAAGCAAAAAACTGCAAATAATAGAGAGTAAAGAAGCCCCTGTAGCGAGCGAAAAAGTTACCGGGAAAAGCAGAATCCATTGGGTTAAACCTGAAATGGTTTGTCAGATAGCTTTTACTGAATGGACCAGGGACAACAAATTAAGGCATCCGCGCTTTCAAGGTATAAGAAAAGATAAAAAACCTACTGAAGTGGTAAAGGAAGAGCCTCAGTAAATATAAAATATAATAAAATGAGCATAAAATCAGGTAAATATACTGTTGAAACTTCAAATGAAGATAAGGTGCTGTTCCCAAAAGCAGGGATTACAAAAATGGATTTAATCAAATATTACTTAGATATGGCAGATCATATCCTCCCTCATACTAAGGACAGGCCCGTGACTATGCGCAGATTGCCTAATGGAATAAATGGAAAAAGCTTTTATCAAAAAGAAGCTTCTGATTATTTCCCTGATTGGGTAAATACTGTAAAGGTTAAAAAAGAGGACGGATTTGTAAATATGGTAACCATTAATAAAGAAGCTACACTTGTCTATCTGGCCAACCAGGCATGCATTACTCCCCATATCTGGTTAAGCAAAAAAGATAAACCAGAGCAACCCGATAAAGTTGTTTTCGACCTCGATCCGCCAGCTAACGATTTTGATATAGTAATACAGGCTGCAAATGATTTCCGCAAGCTTTTGGAAGAAGAATTGGGGTTAAAGTGTTTTATAATGACCACAGGCTCAAAAGGTTTACATGTAATCGTACCTATAATCAGAAATAAAAAATTTGAAGAAGTAAGGGATTTTGCTGCTGATATTTGTCGTTTTATAGCTGATGGTAATCCTAAAGATTATACCGTTGAAATGCGGAAAGCAAAAAGGGAAGGAAGGCTGTTTTTAGATTATATGCGGAATAGCTATGCCCAAACTTCTGTAATGCCTTATGCAGTGCGTGCTATTGAAGGAGCACCGGTGGCCACTCCTATAGATTGGGAAGAGCTTATAAAAGGTAAGATCGATTCTCAAAAGTTTACGATAATCAATATTTCCAAAAGAATGGAAAAGAAAGAAAACCCATGGAAAGATTATTTCAAAAGCAGGAAAAGCTTAACTCAACCTTTGATGAAACTAGAAAAGCTGCTTAAGCGATAACAATAATTTACTGACACGCGTAGATAATGAGATAAACTATTTTCTAACCTAAAAATTTAAAATTATGAAAGTCGTAAAAGTAATTGAAGTGATAGCAGCTTCAGATAAAAGTTTTGATGATGCAGTACAAGTAGCCTTAAATCAAGCATCAAAATCTGTTAAAAACATTAAATCTATTTACGTAAGCGAATTGAAAGCTGAAGTAAAAGATAATAAAGTATCATCCTATGGTATAAATGCCAAGATTTCATTTGAGCTAAATGATTAAATCTTTATCTATTAATTAAAGCCTAATTCTATAGGGCTATTTTAATGGGAGCATATTACATATATGCTCCCCTAATCATTTTACATTGGAAATTTTTTCATCAATTTAATACCTATCATTATGAACAGAGAAGTAAAAAAGACAAGTACTTTAACGCAGGCGCTAAAGAAGATTTCCTACGGATTTTATATAGTAAGTTCCAAACATGAAGAAGAGTTGGCCGCAGGAACCGTAAGTTGGGTGAGTCAGGTTTCTTTTGAACCGCCACTGGTAATGACTGCCATTAAAAAAGAAAGCGATCTTGCCAAAGTTATTAATAAAAGCGGTGTATTGGCAGTTAATATCATTGGTAAAGCAGAATTAAAATTAATACCTGAGTTTTCTAAAGACACCAAAGTTGAAGGGGATAAAATCAACGGAAGCCAGTTTGAAGAAGGTGAAACAGGCTCTCCATTAATAAGCAGATTACCTGCCTTTTTAGAAGGAAAAGTGATCGAAACTATCGATAAAGGAGATCATCTTGTATTCATATCCGAAGTAATAAATTCCGAAGTGAGAAACCCTGATGCAGAGCCATTAATGGAATGGGAAACCGATTATAGTTATGGGGGTTAAAGATTAATACTGTTTCTTGCACCATAGGAAGTCAAAATAATTCACTCATTTTAAATTGATTATTTATTTATTTATTGAAATGCTAACAGAACTTGTAAACCAATTTTTGCTCCATCAGGAGAAAATTAGTCGGTAATTCATTATTAACCATCTCATTTAAACCAAATATCAATTTGCTAAAATTCAATATTTAACATTATCTAAAAAAATTAAAAAGACCAACAATAATGGATAATTAAAAAGAATCTTAAAGAAAGAACCATGAGAACATTAACTACAACCGCAGCCAGGATAATTTTCGGAATTCCATGGCTGGTATTTGGTACTTTTCATTTTTTAAATGCCGATCAGATGACAGGGGCAGTCCCCTTTCCACCTGAAACTTTTTGGGTATATCTGACAGGTGCTGCAATGATTGCTGCAGGGATTGCATTTATTATAAATAAATATGGTAAAATTGCCGGTTTACTTTTAGCGCTTATGTTGCTAATATTCATTTTAATGGTACACATACCAGGTATTTTATCCGCTGAAAACCAACAACAAATGATGAGCCCTATGCAAAGTATGTTAAAGGATACAGCTCTTATGGCCGGTGCCCTGGCAATTGCAGGCTTATTTGACAGAGGATCAGTTTGATAATGTTTTCATAATAATATGGGGGGGGGATTGTATCAAATCAATCCTTCTTTTCCTTTTTCTCCAGATATTTTTTAAACTCGTCCACAATTGTTTTTTTCCATAAGGGCATCTTTTTCATATAAGCTTCCCTGGCCAATAAATGCGAAGAAACAGGTGTAGTGAGCAACAATAGAAAAACAATTGTAATGGATTTAAGCACCACGGGCAAGGTATTAAAATAGATAGCGGTGCTTAACATGATTAAACCTACTTTAAATGATATAGCCTTAGTAACTGCTGACATTCTTGTATAAAGATCCGGCAAGCGGAATAAACCTAACGTAGCTACAAAAATCAGGAACACACCTGAAAAAACAAATATCAATATCAGGATTTCAGCGATCATTTTTAGTTCGTTTTCTTGTATAATAAGCGAAGGCCATAATACCGAAAAAGCCTATTAAGGCCAATACGAGAGCCACATCCAA